>JAHDBQ010000160.1:0-1275 GCA_020630305.1 Alphaproteobacteria bacterium
TACCCGCAAACCCGAAATCTTTGATGTTTAGCTTAAGCTCAGATGCGGTTTTCTTTACCTCTAGCCCAAGCGGATCAAGATCTGCTAAATAATGGCCATGCTCGCGGTAAGCAGCGATCATGAACTTAGCTTTCAGGGAATTTTCCCCAGCAGTGGTTTTGCCTGCAGATTTAGCCGGGGACGCATCAGGCGCAGCACATGACTCGTATGGGCTAAGCGCAATACTATCTACGGGGCCATCCATGATAATTTTTGATGTGCTTTTTAATGGGTATATATCGCTATTTTCTTCAAAAAATTGCACCCAGCTAGGGTCAACAGAAGCAGGATCTTCTATGTATTTTTGATATAATTCTTCGATAAAAACTGAATTGCTGCCAAATAAAAAACCGGTGCTTTCGAAATCTTTACTCACCTTGATAGTTACCTTTTAATTTAAATTTATTTCGCTACTATCTTACCCCAATCGGGCAGCAAATTGCAAGAATTTTAAATTATTTAAGCGAAAAAACCATAAGATGATGTAAAATATAAATGTATTATTGTCTATTTTCTGATGTTAAGTATATTCGTTTATAAGTGCAGTTTAATAAAATATAGAAAATTTTACAAACCACATTATTTATTTTTATTTAACCTACAACAAAATCTGAACCAACTTGAGCAAGATCAGGACCATCTTCACTACCATTACCACCTGACAAAGAAACCTCATCATCCTCTAAAAAACCCTCTGATTTAACAACCAACTCTTCATTACTCAAAACTTCTTCTTTATCATACGCATCATCATCCTTAGTATTAACTAAAGAATTTAATCCACATACCTTCAAAAATTCGCCTGCGTTTATATCCTTCATTTTTGTAATATAATCATTTTCGGCTTTTGAATGTAATTCAGAAAACACATCGCGAATTTGACTCTTGTTTAAAGTTAAGTCTTCATCCTCTTTGCTTTGATGCTCAGTAGCTACAGAACAATTAAACGCATCTTGAAATATCGATATAAAATAATCTAACGCTACAAAATATACATAATCAATGGATCTGATTAAGATTTTACAAAAAAACATACCCTTTATGAACTTTTGTAATCTTAGGACATTCCTATCGCTTTTTTACAGCAACGCCTTGATTTATAATGGATATAAATATATAATAAACTTATTGCATTAGTTACAAACGATTGCAGCACTTTATAATACGAAAAATAAACAAAGCCACTTAGTGGCTTATAATTTATAAATACAGGGGGGGGAATGGGAGATCCATATT
>JAHDBQ010000160.1:1285-2601 GCA_020630305.1 Alphaproteobacteria bacterium
ACAAAGCTTAGATTGGTTTTTTGAATCCTGGTTATTAGATGATAAAAATCTGCCAATAGAAATGAAAGACCTTAGTAACAAAGAGCAGCCAGTTATTGCCATAGGGAATGACCCTACTGCGCATTGCGTGCAAGAAGATTTCTGTAATATACAATAATTGCAAAAGGAAAAAAGAAATGCCACCATTAATAGTATGGCTGCACTTGGCAGCTTGTCATATATTATCATTGTTCAATGAACAGGATACCCCCGATATCGCGTATGATTCACAAGACGGAACCCAATTAACAGGAGATGAGAAAATCACAGACCACATGGGTTCATAATAAAATATTTGGAAGGACTACGCTTAAATATGTTGTATCGCATTTTCCACAACTTTCTTAAAATGCATTCATGATTGCTTGATAAAAAATCTGAGCGCGTTGACATGTAACAAATCTTTTTAATCGTTCATTTACTATTTTATCACAAAATATAAAATATAAGCACTAAAAATATAAACGTATATTTTTATTTCTTTATTTCCATAGTATTAACCTATACCATAAACAATCATTATCTCTAGATAAACATTACAGCAATTTCGGTTAGTTATGGAACAACAAATAAACGCATTATATATCGAAGCGAGATTATCAGATAAAGAAATTAACGGCATAAAATTATATGACAAAATATATCTTAGTCAGGAATTTTCCGAAGAAGAAAAGGAAGATTTGTGTGATTTTCTAACAGAAATAATTGACAATCGGGGTTTTAATGCCAGGCTAACTAAGTTTAAGGATTTGCTACCTGGTTATTTAAAATGTTATTTTGAATATAGTGAAAATCTTAGAGCATTATCTTACAAAACAAAATATACCAACAAAGCATTTAAAGCTAACGAGAAATTGCAAAAAAATCTTATCTTGCATAATGAAGGTATAAAGATAGAAGAAAAAGAAAAACTAAGCGTGGAAGAATTTGGTTACCTTAATAAGTTTAATTCTTTGCATGATATATTAAATAAATTAGATAATGCGATTGGGCCTTTTCCTGGTAAGCTGGGCCTTTTATGCGAAGAAACTTATTTGATCAACAAAAATATTGTTGAACTTAATTCTAATGTTAAAAATACTGAATATAGAAGTGGTGATATATTATTTTACAATCTAAAGAAAAAAATCACATTTCAAGATAGAAAAAGCAATGCGGAAGAGAATTTGATGAGAGCTGCTGGATCAAAATATTCCCATGTTGGACACATAATTATAGGTAGTAAAAAAAATATCCCAAAAATTGTACACATTACAGATAAATATAAAGCAGAAAAT
>JAHDBQ010000001.1 GCA_020630305.1 Alphaproteobacteria bacterium
AAATATTCCAGCACCAGTTACTACAGTGCATATGGCAGTAAATATTGCAGCTATCACGATTGTTCTAAATAGGAAACAATAATGGCTCGCATAAGGTTCTTTTGCATCTGTTTTATTAACATAAAGTAGGATTATTGACACCACAAATAAAACTGGTAATGCTACCACAGCACCCAGTACAAATAGCAGGTAACAGAATAATAGATTTTCTTTACCTGGGTTTAAAGATTTTTTTAAAATATCTAACATAAGATTTTCTCCTATAAAATTATAACTATAAAATTTAAAGCTCCACCATTAGAACTTAAAAACAAACTAATCAGATCTTCCAAGTAAGAGGATCCGGATGAGGTTGATTAACAACCAAATATTTCAGAGCAAGGATTGACCTTACCACTAAATATAAAAATATTGCAAGCTGCACGGCTCTTAACACTATATAAAAACTATCACCATAATAATCTGCAAAAGTATATAATAACTTCATAGTTAAGTATGCAGCAAAAAGTATTAGCCAATTTCTAAATGCAAATATGTAATGACTTTTTATATTTTCATCTTCACAGCTTTGATACGCATAAGCAAATACACCTGCAATTAAACCCCAAATAGGCGCAATCAAACTAATTAGCATCAAACAATACACAAAGAAAATATTATATTTTCCGGGTTCAATATATAATTTAACTTCTTCTTTCATAAATAACTCCTGATACATTCAAGACCTAGATCAATGTATTCTAATCCATATTTTTAACAACCGCACCCATTATACGACCATAACGGATAAATTCTAGCTCATTAAGCGTATATAATTGTAATGTTACATCAATTGCGTCTATTTTACCATCATTTCTTTTGATTTCGCATTGTAATTTCTGATATGGCTGCATATTTTCTGAAATTCCTACAATGTTAATTTCTTCATCGCCAACCAGCTCAAGTTCTTTTAGTTTCATATTATCAAAGGTAATAGGTAGCACCCCCATTCCAATCAAATTAGAACGATGAATTCTTTCAAAACTTTCTGCAAGCACTGCCTTGACGCCCAGTAGCATCGTTCCCTTAGCTGCCCAGTCCCTTGAAGAGCCAGTACCATATTCTGCGCCGGCCATAACTACAAGAGGCACCGCTCTTGCTTTGTAATCCATTGCTGCATCATAGATACTCGACTGCTTTCCAGTAAACTTATTAATTGTAAAGCCACCTTCAGTGCCTTTACACATAAGGTTCTTGACTCTTACATTTGCAAAAGTTCCGCGCATCATCACCTCATGATTACCCCTTCTTGCCCCATAAGAGTTAAACTCATGCTGCTGCACATTTTTGCTAAGCAAGAACTCAGCAGCTGGCGTTCCCATACTTATTGTTCCAGCCGGAGAGATATGATCTGTTGTGATGGAGTCGCCAAACAAAGCCAGGACCCTTGCGCCTTTAATATCATTAATATCAGATGCTGATTTTTCGATATTTTCAAAATAAGGTGGATTATTTATATAAGTTGACTCTTGCCAATCATAAGTGTCACTTTTACTGACTTCTATATTCTTCCAGGTATCATCACCTTCGAATACATCTGCATATTTTGAGCTAAACATCTCAGGCGAGACGCAAGAATCAACATAGATAGAAATCTCCTCAGAGCTTGGCCATAAATCTTTCAAGTAAACATCTTTGCCTGAACTATCCTTAGCTATGGCATCTTTATCAAGATCAATATTTAAAGTTCCAGCAATCGCGTAAGCAACCACCAAAGGAGGCGACGCTAGATAGTTGGCTTTAACATGAGGATGCACCCTGCCCTCGAAATTTCTATTACCTGAAAGCACTGACGCCGCAACCAAATCTTCTTTCTTGATAACATCTTCAATCTCCTTATTCAAAGGGCCAGAATTACCAATACAAGTCGTGCAGCCATAACCAACCAAGTTAAATCCTAGCTGATCTAGATATTCAGTAAGACCACCTTTGTCAAGATAATCAGTAACTACCTTCGAGCCAGGCGCAAGTGAAGTCTTCACCCAGGGCTTTACAGAAACACCAAGTTCAGCCGCCTTCTTAGCTACCAAACCTGCCGCTACCATAACTGAAGGGTTTGAGGTGTTGGTACAGCTTGTGATAGCAGCAATCACTACATCGCCATGCCCAATTGAATAATAACAAGAATCTACAGGATTCTTCTTCAGGATATCCGCATCATTTTTAGTCATTGCCGGTAAATTAGAGGCAAAATTATTTTGCATATCACTCAAAGAAACCCTATCTTGCGGCCTTTTTGGGCCCGCCAAGGAAGGTTCCACGGTAGAGATATCAAGCTCCAGAACATCACTATATTCAGGGAATACATCATCCCGCCACAGACCTTGCGCCTTGGTATAATCTTCCACAATTTGCACCTGATCTTTGCTTCGCGCAGTTAAATGTAGATATTTTATAGTCTCAGCGTCTACAGGAAAGAAGCCGCATGTTGCGCCATATTCCGGAGCCATGTTAGAAATCGTCGCTCTATCTGCCAAATTAAGAGAGTCAAGACCAGGCCCGAAGAACTCAACAAACTTCCCAACCACGCCTTTTTGCCTTAGCTTCTCAGTAATACTCAAGACCAAATCTGTAGCCGTGATGTTGCCTTCTATCTTGCCAGTTAGTTTAACGCCAACTACATCAGGCAGAAGCATTGGTAGCGCCTGACCCAGCATCGCAGCCTCAGCTTCAATTCCACCAACACCCCAGCCAAGAATCGACAGAGCGTTGATCATAGTTGTGTGGCTATCTGTGCCAACTAGAGTGTCGGGATAGAGATATTTTTTTTCGCCTTTTTCTTTCATTTGCACAATCTTACCAAGATATTCCAAATTCACCTGATGGCAAATTCCTGTCCCTGGCGGCACAACCTGAAAATTTTGGAAGCTTTCTTTCCCCCATTTTAAGAATTTATAGCGCTCGCCATTGCGCTCCATTTCCTTTTCCACATTCTTCTCAAAAGATGAATCATTGCCATAAGAATCCACCTGAACTGAATGGTCTATAACCAAATCAACTGGGATCATCGGATTAATTTTAAGCGGATCCTTGCCAAGCTTCTTCATCGCATCACGCATAGAGGCAAGGTCTACGATTGCTGGAACACCAGTAAAGTCCTGCATTAGCACTCTGGCTGGAAAGTAATTCATCTCACCTTTGGAAGTTTTATTCTTTGCCCAATCACTAAAATGCTCTGCACTTTCGCTTATGTTACCGCTGCGAACCACATTCTCTAGCAGCACCCTTAATGAATAAGGTAGCTTCTTAAGATCAAAACCTAGATCCTTAGCTACTTTTTGTATATTATAGATACTATAGCTCCCACCGGCGGTCTCTATAGTATCTAGATATTTTGATTGTGCATCAAATGTCATAACACCCCACGAAAATAATTATTTTTTTAATTTGCAGCAAATCATGCTTGGCTTTTTATTTTTTACATGGTAGTAAATCTATTAGATAAGAACAAGCATTTTATAATTAAAATAAAGTAATATTTTTAAATAAACAGATGATATCACTCAATAATTTAGGCCTAACCATCAGTGGCAAGGTGATTTTCGAAGGAATTTCGTTTACAGCCCTACCCTCTGCAATTATTCATGTAACTGGCAAAAATGGCTCAGGCAAAACTTCTTTGCTTAAAATGATTGCACAGATACAAAGACAAAGCAAAGGCAGCATAACGCATAGTAAGGATGCTCATGATATCAGCAGCTTGCAAAAACCATATTGCACTTATATTGGGCATAATTTGGCTATCAAGCAAGAATTCTCTGTTATGGAAAATATGTTATTTTGGGCAAGATTATATAATGCCGAGATGCTTATTATGGCGGCTGTGAAATATTTTTCTTTAGAAAATTTACTGGAGAAAAAATGCTATGAACTATCCGCAGGGAATCAAAAAAAAGTAGCCCTGTCAAGACTTATCTTATGCCCTGCAAAGCTTTGGTTATTAGATGAAATTGATGTCAATCTAGACGAAAATAACAAAAAACTCCTCACTAATTTAATGGTTACCCACGCTGATAATGGCGGCATTATCTTCAGCGCTAGCCATAATAAACCACAAGTGAAGAAAGTAGTTAAGTTGAATCTTGAGGAATGGAGTGGGTAGTTATGAAAACGCAAACCAAATCGCAAATTAAACTAGAAAAAGCAATTACCGGATTAATTGGAAAAATAAGCAGCGAAACTAAAAAAGATCCAAATAAAGTTCTGCTCGATGCAAAAACAAATGCATTTTGGGAATTTGATGATATTTCTAAATCAACTATGCAAAATTATATTGATCTGCATGCCATTATGACTTTAGACGGTCTTACGATAATGAATATAATCGGTGATAACAACTTTTCTTCCACTCAAGAAATTTTTGACGTGCGTGATAATTATATTTACAGTAGTAAAATCAATAAAGTAGCAAATAATCAAGATATTATATTCACTGATAAACAAAAGTTAATTGATAAAATTGAAGAGCTAATTCAGATAATTAGCGAAGCAAACGGCAAAGAGCATGATGAGATTGTAAAAGAGGCTGTGGGCTGGGAATTTGAACCTTCATCAGTTCAACAAGAATACTTAAATTTAAGCAGTGTATTAACATCTGACCCTCTAACAGTAATGGGTGCTGTCAATGATTATACTTTTTCAGGCAAGAACATTATAGATGTACAAGAAAGTTATGCAGGTAATTTACATGATTAAAACAATTAATCTTAAATTCAAAAAATAGAGAGAAAAAATGAAAAATATTCTTAAAAACGAAATGCTAGTGCAAATGAAAATTAACAACGTCATTCAATATGCTTTGATGTTTTTTTCATTTTGTTTATTGAGCATCACGCTAGTAAGCAACTACGAAGCGATCGGTAAATTTGGAATTATTTTTTCTGTTATTTGCATACCACTTGCATTCATAAACTTAAGTAATATGCTTATAAAGCCAGACATCGAAGATGGTTACCTAGAACTTAAATTAATTACTAGTAGCGCCTTTAAAATCGTCATGGCAAAATTACTCGCGCTAGCAATATGTATTTTAATAAGTTTCAGCCTAATGATGCCTATTATTTATATAATATTTAATGTTCTAACACAAACAACCAAGGCAATATATTTGTGCGGCATTATACTAATAACCCTTTCTGCATCTTTGGTTACTCTGATTGCTTCCATACAAGGTTATTTTAGATCAAATACCAATTTCCTAGCCCTGCTAATTATGCCGTTAATTATACCAACAATAATCCTTTCTGGTATGGTGCTGCAGGCTCCAGAAAACTTATATCTCATCAAGATTATGATTGGCATTAATTTTGTAATAATACCGCCTAGTATTTTGCTTTCTGCATATCTTGTAAAGAATATTTATAATCCAAATTAGTAATTTAAAAGCATCAATTTCAATCGAACTCCTAATTTAAAAAAAACACTTCACCAATATTCAAAATTTATATAAATGGTCCATTTACCAATACCTACAGAGCTGCAAACAAGTTCCAAGGATATCAACTTATCGCGTTAACGCATCTCTAAACTACTGATTTACTGTTTTTTTATAAAAAACACCTTAAACTGCGTATTTAATATATTGTATTACATTTTTTTGTATGATATAAAAATATTGTCTGGTTTTGTAACTATAAATATTCATCACTGTTATGACTTGGCACTCTTGCTGCAAGATGTAAAAGTATAGATAATAGATTCAAAATTTACAATTAATCTTTCCATACTAATCAAGATAGGTTTATTATAAAAGGAAAAATACAAGGGAAAAATGCATATAGCTAACAAAATACTTACTATAATAGCCAATCGAGTCATCCAAACAATAGTGATTCTAGGGTCTTATATATATCTAGCAGATTCTCTAGAGCTTCATACTCACAAGCAATTCTACACTATAAGCTTACTTATAAAAGAAATTTTATTATGGTTAATGCCAATAACGATATGTATGTTTGCGGCAAATACAGTTAGGTCCTTCGGCAACAAGGCCTTTATGTTTATAGTAATTATGGTGATTTTTGAAACATGCTCTAATTTTAGCTGCATATGGTACTCATATATTGCTGCTACATTAATCTCTGGTGCAAACCAAACCTTTGACTCTTCAAGCTTAAAAGAAGGCTTTGATGCTTTATGGTCAATACCTATCAAAAGACCAGGTTGGTATACTGCAGATAAAGGTATGTTTATTGGACTAATATTTGGTATAGGCTCTACTTTAACTGAAAGTCCTTCAGTACATCGATCCATAACCAAAAGTTATAAATTTATGCACTGGCTACTCACTAAGGTTTTTGCAAGACTCACTCCTATTTTTATCTTAGGTTTTGTAGCTAAAATGTATAATCTTAACTTGCTGAACTATATAATGTCTTATTATTCGAATCTGATAGCTTGGATTGTATTTTTTCTAGTAATTTATATATTATTTTTATTTGCACTTGGCTCTGGTGGATCACTAATGAAAATGATTTCAGACATCAAAAACCTACTGCCAGCTGGAGCGGTAGCAATCACTTCCGGATGCAGCCTCTCAACAATGCCTTGGACGATCAAAGGCGCAGGTAAAAATCTTGACAATAAAGATTTTGCAAGCGCAGTGATTCCCGCTACAACAAATATTCAGCAAATTGGTGATTGCATAATTAATTCATTCCTGTGCTTTTTGATATACAAGAATTTCTATGGTGCGAATCCAGATTTAGTGACCTGGCTACAATTTAGCGTTATTTTTGTGCTTGCTCGGTTCGTGACTGCTGCAGTAATCGGAGGAGCCATATTTATTATGCTGCCAATATATGAAACATATCTACACTTCAATTCTGAAATGATTGCTATTATTTTAGCCTTAAATGTAGTGCTAGACCCACTAGTTACAAGCTTCAATGTTGTTGCAAACGGTGCCTTATGTAGGGTATTTGAAATTGTTTGGAATAAAGCATTAAAGTTTTTGAGATCTAAAAAAAACATTTAATAACATAGATTATTACTTAAAATCTACTCTTGAAATTTTAGCATGATATTGAAAATCACACAAATTTAAATTAACTTGTAACGTGATGTAATATTTACTTGTGTTATTAAAAATATCTTAGTATTATAAATATTGATTTTAATCACCACTGTAAAAAAAGTTGACCATCTTGATATGAGTAAAATTTTAATAGTTGAAGATAATGAATTAAATATGAAGTTATTCCATGATCTTCTGACTATAAAAAATCATACAATTATTACATCAAAAGACGGTATAGATATTACATCATTAGCAAGCAAAGAAATGCCAGACTTGATATTAATGGATATTCAATTAAATGGCATCTCTGGCATTGACCTCATAAAAGAACTAAAAAAGAACCCAGACCTAAAACACATACCAATTATTGCAATCACGGCTTTTGCTATGCAAAATGATCAGAATATAATTTCAAAATCTGGATGTGATATGTACCTTTCTAAGCCAGTGTCGATTGATAATTTCTTTAAAGCAATTGATCATTTCATTAAACCAAAAGAAAAAGAACAGCTATGACAGGAACCGTACTTGTAGTTGATGATGTTGAACAAAATGTAAAATTGCTTGAAGCAAAATTACTCAGCGAATATTATACAGTACTTACTGCAAGAAATGGAATTGAAGCTCTAGAGGTTTTAGAAAACAACAAGATCGACATTGTACTGCTTGATGTTATGATGCCTGAAATGGATGGTTTTGAGACTTGCGAAAGAATCAAGGCAAATGACGCAACAACCCATATTCCAGTAGTGATGGTAACCGCTTTATCAGAAATAGAAGATAGAGTAAAGGGGCTAGAAGCTGGCGCTGATGAGTTCTTAACTAAGCCCATTAATGATGCTGCATTATTTGTCCGCGTAAGGTCATTAACACGCATGAAAGCGATAATAGATGAACTGAAGCTACGCAACAAAACAAATGAAGAGCTTGGAAAGGAAGTCATAAAATTACAAGATAATTTTTCTGATAATAATATTTTATTGGTAGATGACGATGTAATTCAGGCAAAGAACATCAAATCATATTTATCTGATCTAACTAATAACATTAAATTGATATCAAGCATCGAACAGCTTGACGATTTAAACGAATTCATACCAGATGTAATAATTATAAGCTGCCAATTAGAGACTGACGACCCCTTGAGAATGGCTGTAATTCTTAGGTCCAAACCAGCATACAAAAAATCTATATATATTTTACTTGCAGAAGAAGAAAATTCACCAATAGTATCGAAAGGTATGGAAATAGGGATTAATGACTATTTTCTATACCCCGTAGATAAAAGCGAGTTGTTAGCAAGAGTAAAAACTCAGCTTAGAAAACAAAAATATCAACGCAATCTAAGAACAGAACTTGAAGAAAGTGTTGATTTATCTACAAAAGATGGATTGACAGGAGTGTTTAATAGAAGATACTTTGATATCCACTTGCAGCAAATGGTTGAAAAAGGCAATCTAGGAAAACAACAATTTTGTTTATTAATGACAGACATGGATCATTTCAAAAAAATAAACGACACATATGGTCATCAGGCCGGTGATGCTGTTATTAGAACTTTATCTGCAACCCTGCAAAGCATCGTTAGAATGACTGATCTAATAGCTAGATATGGCGGAGAAGAATTTGCTATCATTCTGGGTAATATTGAGTTAGATATGGCTCAAAAAGTTGCAGAAAAAATCAGAAAAAAAATTGCGAATCTAAATTTTGTATTACCCGGACAGAAAATAGCTATAAAAAATACTATATCTATTGGCGTTTCTGAATTCAAAGAAAACGACAATGCAGAGAGCATCATTGAGCGTGCAGATAAGGCCTTATATAAGGCCAAAGAGAATGGTAGAAATAAAGTAGAATTAGGATAGCAAAAACTAGCTATACAGCACGATTAGCTCATGAGTAAAAATCTTTTTACTTGATGTATAAATTTATCTGCTTAGTATATTTTGCAAGAGTCTCTTTTCTGTTCTCAACAAAATTTTGTGCATTTTCAATATATTCTTTTGCCATTTCTTGGCTATCACTGCTCAGGAATTTGCGTATTTTATTTTCAAGCTGCGTAGAATTTTGAATCTGAATGGCTGCTTTATTAGAGACCATCTCCTCCGATATATTTTTAAAATTACTCATATCAGGTCCAAGCAATATAATATTGTTAAAGTATGCAGGCTCCAGCAAATTATGACCGCCATTTTTAAATGAGCCACCAACGAAAGTGATAAATGCTAAACTATAAAAAATACCAAGCTCACCAAAAGTGTCCACTACATATAAATCTTTATTTAGATCTGGTAATTTTCCTTGAGAGCGTATAGTATATGTAAGGCCTAGCTCCGCGCATTTATCAGCAAGCTCATTGCGTCGCTCAGGATGCCTTAATATAATGACCGGATAATAGTCAATTTTTTCTTGCTTGAATTTCAAAATAATTTCCAAAGTAACCTTCTCATCTACTCTGTGAGTACTGCTTGCAACAAAAATTTTTTTCTTTTTGAAAATATTCTGAAGCTCCAGGAGCTTCTCGTTATTAACTTCAAGCTCTTTGTTACTAAATTTTAAATTACCTAAAGTAAACGCTTTATCTACACCAAGATTTTGGTATTTTTTAAGGTCACTCTCAGATTGCGTAATAATTTTATCAAAATAGCCAGTTAGAATCTGAAACAACCACTTTCTTTTTTGCCAATTTTTATAAGATTTAATAGATATCCTAGCATTAACTAAAATCATTTTGCATTTAGCTGAAGAGCTGCTAATTAAACATGGCCAGAATTCAGATTCAACAAAAATTGCTAGATCAGGCCTCCAGTAATTCAAAAAATTCTTCACTATAAAAAAACTATCTATCGGCGCATATTGATGCACCGCATTTAATGGAAGATTATTGTACAAAATTTTTGAGGAGGAGCGGGTTCCTGTTGTGACTAGAAAATTTGAATTTTTATGTTTTTTTTTCAGCTCATCTATCAATGTCAGAGCTACCATAGATTCACCAACGCTAGCCGCATGTATCCAAATTATTTTTCCGCCCGGTCTTTTTTCTTTTATAAAACAAAAGCGCTTCATAACAGAAGAAATATTATCTTTACCCTTAAAAATTCTAAAAACGAACACCAAAATATATGCCGGCAACAGCATTGTGTTAAGTATATTATACGCAAAAATAATAATTTTTTTCATTAGGGTTTTGTAAAACTAAAAAATCTCTTTGTTTATTATTTTCGATTTATTCTCTTTTTAAGATCGCTAATTAAAGCATCTATACCCTTTGAAGATATTACGCTATTAAACTCAGATTGCTGCGAGTTAAGAATACTTATTCCTTCAGTTATTATATCACCAATTTTATAGCTGTTAGATGTTTTATGAACAAGATATTCAGCCTTAGTAGTCGACCCGCCATCATAAATCTCCGTTTTGGCAATATACATATTGTTGGAAATTTTTCTAACTGACTTTATTGAAGCTCTCTGGCCATTATATGCAGATGATAATTCAGAGTAAGTGGTAATTATAAAGTCTTTATATACCCTGCTAAAATCCTGAATTTTTTCAGCGGATAAATTTTTCTTGTGGCGACCAAGTGCCGCTTTTGCCATCCATTCAAAATACATAGTTTTTCTTACTATGTTAGCGGATTGAGCAGTTTTTTGTTTTAATGAAGTTTTTTTATTATCAAAAATATCATACCCCTCATGCAAAACCTTTGTTAAATAAGATTTTACCTCAGATTCATTAGCGTGAGCCAAGCCAACACCAAAAAAAGCAAGAACGGATATCAAAAATGTTAGTAATATTTTTTTCATTGCTGCACCTCTGTTGATTTTTATTCATTTACACTTAATAATATCACGCAATTATCACTAGCGCAAGTATTTTTAATTGAGAGCATATTATATAGCTTTAATGCAGAACAAATCAAGAAAATATTTAAATATAAAAAAAGAAAAAGCAGAAAAACCAGTTGGCTCCTCTGCTTCTTTAGCGTAAGTTTTAAAATAATAATCAATATTACAAAAGATAGATTATTAAATAAAAATGCTTTTGACTATTTATTTTTTCACTACAGGGCAAACAAATCCTTTAGAATATGTCATTTTTGACTCAGTAGAATTAATATAAGCCTCTCTTACTGCCACATACGGGTCAGGAGAATGCTTGGAAATATGATCTGTAAATGGTATAACCACATTTCTTCCATGAACGATACCTATACCAGACTTAACATACCCAAAGTCACTATGAGTAAAATAATATAGCGGATTCATTTTACTGTTTAGCACCAAAGGATCTAACATTCCTCTTGCGGTAGTACTACCGTAAACTGGCAGAACAAGATATGCACCAGAACCGACGCCATAATAACCTAAAGTATTTGCAAATGTTTGTGGCTTTGCTTTTAAACCAAACTTACTTGCAACATCAAATATACCAAACACTCCAAGCGTTGAATTGATGGTAAATCTCCAAAAAGTCTTAAAGGCACCTTCGCTGTTGCCTTGCAATACATAATTCACTGTAGAAACAGGCTCCGCATAGTTTTTACTGAAACTACCAACCCTTGCTTTTGTGTAATCATTCGTGAATCTACCATAGCCTTTTGCAACTGGTCTTAAGATAAATGTATCAAGTACGCCGTTGACGAAGAAAATTTTCCTATTTATTGGCTCGTAGGGATCATAAACTGCACATCTATTGTTTAGAGCTGCATAGTTATAATTATAATTATCTTCAGCAGTGGCAATGTGGCTAGAAGTAATAACTAGCATGCCTAAGATGATTTTTGAAATATATTTGTTAATCACAATGGACCTCATAAAAATTTATTTTGTGCAGATAAATATAGAGTAATTTTTATTTTTTTCCAGATTAATTTCACGTTTTAAAAAAATATTGAAATTATTTTCAGTTAATAAATTTGCAACTTGCCCATGATTATATATAAAAGAAAGGTTTTTTTTATCAAAAACATTTATAGTATTTGTGGCAATCATTATTGCAAAATATCCATTTTTTTTGATCTTGGCTTCAACTTGCGCAAAGAAATCTTGCAAATTTTCTTTTGCAGGTAAACCATGCATACTAAATACAACATCAAATTTTTGACGAGAAGTTTTAAGATAATCGTCTTGAGAATTATTTATAACCTCATCATAAATTTCCTCATCTCCAAAGTACTTATTCTGCAGTGCACTAATTTTTTCTGATGGTTCCACGCCAGTTAGAGTAAATGATTCTTGCATTCGCAATCTTATTTGATTGCCGAGAACCCCAGCGCCGCATCCTATTTCTAATATCTTGTAATTCTTAGGTAGTTTTTCAGCAACATCGATTAGCTCTTTCACTAATTCTTGCGCCTTTTCCTCCGGTTGATAATAATTGCTACTATTTAAATCCCGATGAAGCTTGCAAATCTCTTTGGAAACCTCAGTAACAGAGTCGATGTTATTTAAAAATCTTAGCAATTTAATTTCATCTTCCTGGACCGCCTTTTCTAAGACCGCCTTTGATTTTACATAATCACCATTCATGAAATAGGCGATTCCAAGCTGATAAATTACTTTAGGGTTATCCTTATCCAAAAAGCGATCAATTAGTTTAAAGCGAAATATTGCATCTTTAAAATTCCCTTTTTCTAAATGATAAATTCCAAGATCAAAATTACTTTGCCTCATATTTTTCAGCTTAGAACGAACCTCGAAAACATCATTTTTAGCATCGACCAATTTTTGTTTTAGCGCAATAGGAGCTGAAAGTACGCCATTTGCGCATGCAAGGGTAAAATCTTTTAATTTAAATACCATATCCTTTATCATTTTTTTCCTTTTAATTTATTGGTTTTTATTGCACTGTACCCCGCAGCAAATAGTTGCTATATTTTTACTTTTTGGCTGTAAAAAATATACTTGACTAACTCTGCAATTAGACTAATATAATGTTTGATAATTGATCTTTTTTCTACAAAATAATTTTAAATAAGAGCATAAAATATGTCATTAATTGCAAAAAGACTTCAGATGATAAATCCATCACCAACTCTTGCAGTAACCGCAAAAGCAAAAGCACTGGCTGAAAAAGGTATAGAAATTATATCTCTTGCTGCGGGAGAGCCAGATTTTGACACTCCAGAGAATATTAAAGAAGCAGCCATTGAAGGTATTAATCAGGGCGCTACTAAATATACTGCTGTTTCTGGAATGATGGACTTAAAAAAAGCGATTTGTGCAAAATTTGAGCGTGAGAATAATTTAAAATATGCGCTTGATGAAGTTATGGTTAGCACTGGTGGCAAGCAGGTGATATATAATTTATTCATGGCAACCATCAACGATAATGACGAAGTTATCATCCCAGCGCCATACTGGGTTTCCTATCCAGACATAGTCTTGCTAGCGGGCGGAAAGCCAGTAATTATTTCTGGGGAAATTCAAAATAACTTCAAAGTAAATGCAAAAATTATTGAAGAGGCGATTACTAAAAAAACCAAATGGCTAATTTTAAATTCACCAAGCAACCCCACTGGCTGCGCATATAACAAAAAGGAGCTAGAGGCAATTGCAGAGATGCTGCGCAAGCATCCGCATGTGCATGTAATGTGCGATGATATTTACGAGCATATTGTCTTTGATGATTTTAAATTCTACACACTTGCGCAAATAGCGCCAGATTTAAAAGATAGAATATTTACTATTAATGGCGTTTCAAAGGCCTATTCAATGACCGGCTGGAGAATAGGATATGGCGCAGGAAATAAAGAGCTAATAAAAGCAATGACGACCATTCAGTCACAAAGCACCTCGAACCCTTCTTCAGTAAGTCAAGTAGCTGCTATCGAGGCCCTTAATGGAACGCAAGATTACATCAAAACCAATGCTGAAAATTTCAAAAAGAAGCGCGATCTTACTGCTGCGATGATCAATAAGATTAATGGTCTTGAGGTCGCTCCTCCGCAAGGTGCGTTTTATCTATTTGTAAAATGTTCAGATCTATTCGAAAAAAACATGCCGGAATCTGGAGTGATAAATTCGTCATCTGAATTTGCCACTTATTTGTTAGATCATGCAAATGTAGCTGTTGTACCTGGAGCTGCTTTTGGCGTTGAAGGCTATATCAGAATTTCTTACGCAACATCCGAAGAGCTACTTGAGCAAGCATGCAAGAAGATTGCCTCTGCAGTTGCTAAATTAAAATAAAATATTTATTTGTGTATGAAAGAATTTTTTGAAAAAATAATCAAATCAAGGCCAGTGCAAAATGCTATGGCGCTTATTTTAGTTCTGTACCTTAAGTTTACTTATTTTACATCTAAGTGGCATTATATATACGAAGACCCAGAGATGGAAGGGAATCTAGAAGATAAATATGATAGCGCCTTATTCGTATTTTGGCATTCTAATATAGTATATGGAATAAAAACATTATTAGAGTGCAAAAAAATCTGCGCACTGGTTTCTCCTCATAGAGACGGTGAAATTATTACTAAAATGGCTTATTATTTTAGGCACAGAACAATAAAAGGCTCTACTAACAAAAATCCAACTGGTGCAGTAAGAGCAATAATGCAGGAGCTTAGCAAAGGGCATAGAGTGACAATAACACCCGATGGCCCTCGTGGCCCTGCAATGGAGATCAACAGTAATATAACAAAAATAGCTAATAAATATGCTAAATACTTAATACCACTTTCTTGCGCTCCATCTAAATGTTTTGAGTTAAATAGCTGGGATAAAATGATGGTTCCAAAGCCATTTAGTAAAATTGTAGTTTTTATTGGCAAAAATGTTGAGCTGTCAGGTGATGAACAAATAGATAAGGAAGCCTTGAAAAATGCTATAGACGAAGCTGGACACCAAGCAGCCATAGGACTTGATACTTAATCTGCATCTAGTAAAACAAATCAGCTTAGTGCAAAAACTAAGAAACAAATCAAAACACTAACATCACTTACTCAATCTATTTCCATAATTCTAGCTTCGCCAACTAGATTATTTTCATACGCCTCATCATCAATTTCATTTGGGAAAATTTTTGTAATATTACCTATCTCAATCTCTTGCGCACCTTTTGTGATATCACCTTTTACTAAGAGGTCCCATAAACTGCAACCAAACAAATATTTGATATCTTTGGGAATTTT
>JAHDBQ010000002.1:0-9928 GCA_020630305.1 Alphaproteobacteria bacterium
AAATCATACAAAAGGCAAGAAATGTATTTTATTTTTCTACCCTCTTGATTTTACATTTGTATGCCCTTCAGAAATCATCGCTTTTAATAACAGACTAGGTGAATTCTCAAGCCGCAATACAGAAGTAGTTGGCGTGAGTATTGACTCTCACTTTTCACATTATGCATGGAAAGATATGCCAGTAAACAAAGGCGGAATTGGTAATATTCAGTTCCCACTAGTTTCTGATTTAGACAAAGCAATCTCCAGCGCTTATAATGTATTAACTCCAGAAGGCATTTCTTATAGAGCGACTTTCTTAATCGACGAAGAGTTCAATATCAGACATTATTTAATCAATGATCTTCCTTTGGGTAGAAACATAGACGATGCACTTCGAATGATTGACGCGTTAGACCATCATAATGAACACGGCGAAGTTTGCCCTGCTGGCTGGCAAAAAGGTAAGCAAGCAATGAGCGCGACTCAGCAAGGTGTTTCTGATTATTTAACTTCAAATGCAGACAAGCTATAATTGATAAATGCTAAATAACTTATTCAGCCGTAGACAAAACACCGAATATTTGCAAGAAACGATTGATATTTTGCGGCTAATAAGAAGTGAAAATGTTGGTTACAAGACTTTTTTTCATGCGATAAAGTTATTTGGCAGCGCTTCTTTATCATTAGAAAATATAGCAGAGCTTTCGGTAAAAGGTGGCAGAAAAAAACCTATTACCATCTATCCATTATCGAAAGCTGAACAAGAAATAGAGCGCATGAATAAGGAAAAAGCCTATTTCCTAACTTACAAAGATTTCAATTATTCAGATTTACTACTGCAAACTCATGATTTCCCGCCAATATTAACATATAAAGGCGATGCTTCGCTTTTAAAATCGGATAAAATTGTTGCAATGGTGGGGGCTAGAAACTCGTCTCTTAATTCCAGGAATTTTGCCGGAAGCCTGGCATCTGAGTTAGTAAGCGCTGGATATATTACAGTTTCCGGACTTGCAAAAGGAATCGACACTGCCGTGCACACTTCAAGCGGCAGCAACACTATAGCGGTCATTGCCGGCGGGATAGATCATATATACCCACCAGAAAACAAAAAATTATTTGCAAAAATTGCTGAAGAATCACTACTTATTGCAGAGCTACCAATTGGAACCAGCCCACTAGCTAGGCACTTCCCTCAAAGAAACCGAATAATTTCTGGCATCGCACTTGCAACTATTGTAATAGAGGCCGGACTTAAATCTGGGTCCCTGATCACCGCTAATTTTGCGCTTGAGCAAAACAGAGATGTGTTTGCCTGCCCAGGATTCCCACTTGACCCTAGATGCATGGGCAGCAACAAGTTAATTAAAGAGGGGGCGTATTTGCTGGAGTCCGCTGAGGATGTAATCAATAACTTAAGCACGCATACTAAAATAAAAAAATCATTAGCTGAAAACAGCAATGATAGCAACTTTAAAATGCCTGAATCATTTGATATAAAGGAGCTCGAACGATCACAAGTGTTAGATGTTTTATCGTCGAGCCCTGTTAGCTATGAAGCATTAAGTTCAGAAACGGGCTTGCAAATGCCGATTGTTTATACTATATGTTTAGAGCTAGAGCTAGCAGGAAGAATAGCCAGGCATATTGGAAACAAGATATCGTTAATATATTAGGATACAAAACTTATGAAATTAGTAATTGTAGAGTCGCCCGCAAAGGCAAAAACAATCAATAAATATTTAGGGTCAGACTATAAGGTTATTGCCTCTTTTGGTCATATTAGAGATTTACCCTCCAAGAATGGCTCAGTTGACCCTGATAAAGATTTTGCCATGAAATATGAGGTCTCTGACAAATCCGGGAAATATGTAAATGAAATTCTAAAATCAGCAAAGAAATGCGATGAAGTGTACCTAGCGACGGATCCGGATCGCGAGGGCGAGTCTATTTCTTGGCATATTGCTGAAGTTTTAAAAGATAAGAAAATAATTACCGACGATGCTAAATTCAAACGCATTGCATTTAATGAAATTACTAAAAAGGCAGTGCTTGGCGCTGTAGCAAATCCAAGATCTTTAGATGGTGATTTGATCAATGCTCAGCAAGCTAGAAGAGCTCTTGATTATTTAGTTGGTTTTACGCTATCACCTCTGCTATGGAGGAAGCTACCAGGATGTAAGTCTGCTGGCCGCGTGCAATCTGTAGCCTTACGAATGATTAGCGACCGCGAAGATGAAATCGAGCGTTTTAAGCCTCAGGAATATTGGGATATATCATTTGATGTAAATAACCCATCAGGTGATAAATTCTCTGCTAAATTATCACATGTTGATGGCACAAAGCTTGAGAAATTCTCGATTCCAAATCAGGAAGCTTCAGATAAAATTGTGGGTAGATTAAAAGGGCAGAATTTCACTGTTTCTTCAATTCAAAAAAAGCAGCAAAAAAGAAATCCAGCAGCGCCTTTTATAACCTCATCATTGCAGCAGGAGGCTTCAAGAAAGCTTGGCTTTGGAGCAAAAAAAACCATGCAGATCGCTCAGAAACTATATGAAGGAATCGATATTGGCGGCGAAACAACCGGTTTGATTACTTATATGAGAACTGACGGCGTGACTTTATCAGGTGATGCAGTAACTAGCATTAGATCATTAATTCAGGAAAAATATGGCGATAAATATTTGGTAGACAAGCCGCGTATTTACAAGTCAAAATCTAAGAATGCCCAAGAAGCTCACGAAGCAATCAGGCCAACTGATATTAGCAGAACTCCGGAGTCGCTTTCTAGTAAACTAGATAGAGATCAGATGCGCCTATATGACCTAATTTGGAAGAGAACGATGGCTTGCCAAATGGAAGCAGTGCTTGTTGATATGGTAGGAGCTGATTTAGTTAGTGATGATAAGAACTTCACGGCAAGAGCAACGGGCTCTACTATTGCATTTGATGGTTTTTATAAAATATATCAAGAAGGCAGAGACGACACAAAAGGCGAAGAAGATAAAATGCTTCCTCCTCTTGCAGAAGGTGATGACATTGAAAATAAAAAGATCAAGCCAGAGCAGCATTTCACAGAGCCTCCACCAAGATATTCGGAAGCAAGCCTGGTTAAGAAGCTTGAAGAGCTTGGGATTGGTAGGCCTTCTACATATGCTACTATTATCTCGGTGCTGCAAGATAGAAAATACGTAACTGTTGAAAAGAAAAGATTCCATCCAAGTGACCTTGGTAGGCTGCTAACTGTATTCCTTACCGGCTTCTTTGCTAAATACGTTGAGTATGACTTTACTGCTGACCTTGAAACAGAGCTCGATGAAGTAGCAGAAGGTAAAAAACAATGGAAGGAGCTGCTTGGTGAGTTCTGGAGCGGCTTTAACAAGAATATAGGCGAAGTAGCTGAGCAGCAAATTACTGACGTAATAAGCTATGTGCAAGAAGGTCTAGATTTTCATTTATTTGGCGAGGAAGGCACTGAAGAGCATAAAAAGAATAAAAAATGCGGCGGCTGCGATGATGGAACTCTTAGCCTAAAACTTGGTAAATATGGTGCATTCCTAGCTTGCAGCAACTACCCTGACTGTACTTTCAAGAAACAAGTTTCAAAAGATGATGGCGCTACAGAAGGCGACATGAGCAGCGGTTCTATGGAAGATAATAACAAAGAACTTGGCCATAATGAAAATGGCGAAACAGTATATTTAAAGAAGGGTCCGTATGGCTGGTATGTGCAGCTTGGCGAAGCAAAAAGCAAAAAAGAAAAGCCAAAGCGCAGCCCCCTTCCTGCTGGTTATAAGCCTGAAGAGCTTGATATAAAAACCGCTCTTAAATTACTGACTCTGCCAATGATGATTGGCAAACATTCAGATAGCGATGGTGATATGGTTATGGGAATAGGCAAATATGGACCATATGTAAAATATCAAAATAAGTTTACATCCGTTCCAAAAGAATATGATCCTTTTGCTCTAACGACCGCGCAGGCAGAAGAAATTATAGCTAATAAACCAGCGCCAAAAAGCAGAAAGAAAAAGTAATAGCGGCCTTTTTCTTTTAGTGATTTTGATTTAGGTATATTAAGCTTCATGCTTTTTTTGGTAGAAAATAATTTTAAAGGCTGTATTGTGGTAACTTGCCATGAGCTCGATGGAAAGTTACTATATAAATAAATGACAGTTAGGGAAGTTATGTCAAAAAAGCGATCAAACACAACAGCTATTTATAACGCTAAATTACCTTGCGAAACCAAGGATAGATCTGCTAAAACGCTGGCAAAAAAAATTATAATACGAATATCCCCCGGGAAAAATTCGAAAGAAAGTGCTCCATCTGGCGAGTATCACAAAGAACAAAAATTGCAAGCGAATGAAGGTCTTTTGCAGGCAGTGCAGCATGGCGATACTGTCCAGTTATATGATTACCTTGATAAAGGTGCAGACATAAATACAAGAGATGATTTAGGCAATAAACTAATCCACATTGCCGTAGCAAGATCGGACATAAAAATGGCCCAGGCGCTACTTCAGCTAGATTATAGATTATTACACTCCAAAACAACAGGGGCAAAATCAACTCCGCTGCATGTTGCTGCCTTTAAAGGCGATTTAGAAATGGTAAATTTCTTGATTGAACAAATCAAAAATCAATATGACAAGAAAGTATCTCTGCTATTCATAGATGACATAGATTCCTTCCATGCAGCAGCAATGCACGTGGCTGCAAGCAATGGTCATTTTAAAGTGATAGAGGCCTTGGTTAATGCTGGATCTGATATGGATCGACAGGATTTGTCTGGGCAAACTCCTGCGCATATTGCCAGAGATTTCGGATGCCCAGAATCTTTAGAAATCCTAGAAAAAGCAGGTGCTGATTTTATGATAAAAGATTCATGCTATAAAACGCCTCTGCAAATCAAACCTGGCGAAACTGGCTACTCGTTTATTTATGATAATTACCCACTAAGTAGTATTGATGACTTATACAATGATGACAGCCAAAATCAAGTAGGGAATTTAGGAGACACAGACTCCTAACCCTTTTAATTTACCTTTCTTGGCTTTTATTTTGTTGCATTTTTTGCTCGCTAGTAGGACTCGGAGGCGCTCCTTTTCTACCGCTATCAACGCCGGCATTATTCCGCATCTTTTCAATTAAACTTCTACTTTGCTTTTGTAGTTTTTTAAGTGTTTTTTCAAATTTATTTATATCATCTTGCTGCCTGTAATCCTTAACTTTTGTACTTTTAGACTTTGCAGTAGTTTCTTTTGTCTGATTAGTAGGCCCATTAACTAAACTATTTTGCTGCATACCTTCAAATATATTCACTTTTTTTAGGTCTTTAGTGCCTTTTGATTGCCTTAATTTTGGTTTTCCATCTATTGCTCTTTTATTTTTTTCTTCTTTAGCAACGATGGACTCCATACTTTTATTTAACTTATCTATTTTTGTTTCTTGTTTTTGCACCTGTTCAGAAAACTTCTTTTCTTGTTTTTGTGCTTTTTCAAGATAGTAAGGATTATGAAAACCCGGCTGATTCTGCTCTTTTATCGAAACCTTTTTCCATTTATCAGCTAGCTTCTGTGCTGCTTCTTTTTCTTTTGCATAAGAAGCTATTTTTTTACTTGCTCTTTTAATTTTAGCATCTGCTCTTGCGGTTTTGCTAATATCTGCGTTTGATAGATCTTCAGTAGATTTACCCAATCTGCCTAGCACATTTTTTCTAATTTTGCTTTTATCTTCACGATGTTTTGTAGATTCAGAAGAGGCTTTTTCTGGTGCGGGTTTTGCCGCAGCAGACAGGCTCTCTTTACTTTTGTTTAGTTCTGACTTGTCATTTTCTAGCTTTTCTGCTTTTTTTGACCACCTTTTTAAACCATCACGCGCGCCTGGTAAGGACTGGAGTTCTAAAATGGTTTTAAAGCCTTGTTTTCGGGCATTGGCATCTTTAATGGCTTCCGACTTTTCTGCCATTTTTTGATCAATTTTACCTATTTTATCTTCTTTAGCTGTGGTTTGAATATTCACATTTGAAAGGTCTTGACTCGATTTACCAATCTTACCAAGAACATTCTCTCTTGATTCCTGCTTTTCTATCTTTTTTGGAGTAACGGTTTGTACTTCGGGTTGCTTTTTCTCTGGCTCAGAAGCTTTTAAAGACTCGAAGCTTCTTTTTAACCTTTCAAACAAACTTGATTTTCTTTGTGGTTTTTGTTCTGGTATGTTATCTGCCATATCTCCCTCATGCATTAAATTAACTAATTAATATAATTTAATATTAGCACTATATGCTAAGCGACACAAACAATTATTTACTATAAATAAAGACTTTAAAGGCAGATTGTTGTAATTATGCAACTTTTTATAACTAAAGCAAAAGTTTTTAAGAGATTTCTAACATGCACGGAATATGATCAGATGGCTTTTCCCAGTCTCTGGCCTCCTTAAAAAAAGCGATATTTTTTAGACTATCTTGCAAAGAAGAAGAACTCCAGATATGGTCAAGCCTTCTACCACGATTAGACTTTTTCCAATCACGATTGCGATAACTCCACCAGCTATATAATTTCTCTTCCAGCTTCACAAAAAACCTGCCAGTGTCAATAAAATTCATTGATTCCTGAAGTTCAAGCAAAGCTGTTCTCTCTGGCTCAGTGTGGCTAATTACGTTCCTAAGTTGCTTGGAAGACCACACATCATGCTCGTGCGGGGCAATGTTTAAATCACCAACTAAAATTATGTTATCAGTTACAGTGCGGTTCTTAGCAAACCATTCTTGCATTAATTTAACATAAGCTAGCTTGTGTTTGTATTTGTGGTTTAACTCTTCATCTGGCTCGTCTCCGCCAGCTGGCACATAAAAATTATGGATTTCTATATCACCCAATTTTGAATGTTTTATCTTAGCGCTAATATGACGCTTATCCGCGTTATATAATTCAAGGCAAAAGCTATCAATAATTTTGTGCTTAGAAATTATCGCCACGCCATTATAAGATTTTTCGCCGCTAAAAACAACATGCTTATAGCCCATTTTTTTTATGGCTTCTAACGGAAAGGTCTCATCAACAGTTTTGGTCTCTTGCAAACAGATAATATCTGCATTAGCTTGCTTTGCCAATTTCTCAAGCAAATTGATTCTAAGCCTAACTGAATTTATGTTCCAAGTAATGATTTTCATTTTGAGTTAACCGCTTTTTTAATATTTGTCTTCAATTATAAGGTCGCTAATTTGCACCTGCACGGTATCTCTGCCTTGCCAACTATTGATTTTAAGCCTGCCAAAAATAGATAGCTGATGCGATTTTTTAGACATTATAATATCCCCCATTTTACTACCAACTGCGTTAAAAGCAATTGCATTTAAAACATTATTGCTAAAATTTTCCCTAGTGGGCGCAAACATAACCCTAATATGTTTAGCGCCAACAATATCCGCCTTAAGTACAAATAATTTAGGGAACCTGAATACAGGTGTTGGATTGCCATTACCAAATGGCTCAAGGCTCTCCATTTCTTTCACTAGATCCAAATTCACAGCATTTGTTGGAAGCTCGGCGCTGTAAGACTCATGCAAGTGGGCATTTGAGCCTTGCAAATCTTTTTTAAACCCCTCTTTAAAAAATGCATGCAATTGTTTGAGTTTGCTCTCGTCCACAGAAAAGCCAGCAGCCATAGAATGCCCGCCACCAGCAAGAAGCAGCTCCTGCTGTTTGGCCTCTATTACCTTACATCCAAAATCTACCCCTTTTACGGATCTGCAGGACGCCTTACCAATTCCGTCATTTAAAGCAATTACAGCAACAGGTTTATTATATTTTTCCTTTAGCCTACCAGCTACAATGCCTATTACACCAGGATGCCACCCACCCCTTGCAATAAACAAAACATGATCATCTGCCTGGAGCCTGGCCATCTCTTCAGCCTCTTCTAGCATTTGCAACTCAATTACTTTGCGCTCTTCGTTATAACGATCAAGCTCGGTAGCAATTTCTGCAGCATATGAGGCAGATTTTGTAGAGAGTAAATCGGCTCCTAGAGAAGATTTACCAACCCGCCCTCCTGCATTTATTCTAGGCCCCAATATAAAACCAAGATGATAGCAACTTGGCGCTTCTTCTATCTGCGCGACATCACAAAGAGCTCTATATCCCAAATTCTTTCTATTTTTAGCTACTTTGAGCCCTTGCGCTACAAAAGCCCTATTTAACTTAGTTAATATCATTACATCACAAACCGTACCAAGCGCAACAATATCGAGTTGATCTATCAGGTTCGGCTGCTTTATATTTTTTTTCTCAAAAAAACCTATCTCGCGAAGCTTTTTAAGCAATGCTACCAAAAATAAAAAGGAAACACCAACGGCAGCTAAATTCTTGCACTCGCTTGTTTCGTCTAGCCTATTTGGATTAATTACCGCAACTGCTTTAGGCAGGGTCTCTAAACCTATATGATGATCAATCACTATTACGTCCATATCTAGGCTCGACGCCATATCAAGCGCCTCAAACGCAACAGAACCGCAATCAACAGTTATAATCAAGGAGCAACCTTGTGATTTTATTTTTTGCATTGCCTCTGGGCTTGGGCCGTACCCTTCTGCAATTCTGTTTGGCACATAAATACTCGTTTCTATATTTAGCTGCGTAAAAATATTTTTAATAAGCGCAGAAGATGTCGCCCCATCAACATCATAATCAGCGAAAATGCATATTTTCTCTTTATTGTTTATGGCAGAAATTACTCGATCAACTCCAGCCAGCATATCCTTCAAATGAAAAGGGTCAGGTAGCAAATTCTTTATTTTTGCATCAAGAAAGTTCCCAGCATCATCTAAGTTATCCGTCCTAGTAGAAAGCAAGCGAGCAAGAAAGTCGCTAACGCCAAGATACTGCTTTAGCTTCTGAATATAATTCTCGTCATAATCAATTGCCGACCAATATTTCCCGCATGCTGATTGTTGCTTTTCTTTTGTGCTGTTCATAACTACCTCTTGAACATATTTGAAGTTCATTCATTATAAACTATATAACATTTATTAGAAAACTCTAGTTCTTAATTCATCTACATATTTTAATATTGAACCATCATGAATTTTGGATTCTTGTAAATCTCTTTCTATTATTTCTTTTGTTTTTGTCTGAATTTCTTCAGGTTTTAAATTTTTGCCCTCTGGATTAGAAACATGCAAGCGAGCTATTTTTCTGCTGTGAAGAAAGTCAAGATCACGCCCCCAATAATGATTCAAACGAATTAAGTTTCTACTCTCTGTTGGTAAAAATGCCCCCCCAAAATGCTCTCTATTCTCATTCACGGTTGCATATCCCTTTTTTAAATTTGCATAATGTGGATTTGTCATATGTTTTATATATCTTGGTTTTACAATAACTTTGATATGTTTATCTACAGATCTGTCTGATGTTTTTGTCATTTTATTTATAAGCAACTGGCCATGCATAATTCTTTTAACTTTATTCGAACCGAATATTTTCCAGTTAACAGCAAGTGATGCATAATCATCATATTTTTTTAAGAACTCTGACAACATTTTTTCTTTAACGGGGAAAATAAACTCATCTGTATCAACAACAACAAGCCATTCAGTATCCAGAGCAGATTTTTTAGCAGCTCTAGTATAAGCAGAGGTTTGAATTTCGTTCCATTCAATTAAATTCCTTGGCTTTTCAGTAACATGATCGAGCTCTACAACACCTTCTTTTATGTATGGCTCTAGCACTTCCATAAAATTATCTGTACTATTATGATTATATAAATAAAAATGCTCTACTCCTACTAACCTATAAAACTCAATCCACTCTTTTAAAAAACGATCTTCATTTTGAAATATCGCCGTAAGGGACAAATAATATTTAGGATTTTGCAATTTCTTGGTCTTCTTGACCTGACTTTTATTATATAATTTACTTTTTCCTACTATTTTATATCTAAC
>JAHDBQ010000002.1:9938-14414 GCA_020630305.1 Alphaproteobacteria bacterium
AACATAGTCTGCAAGGGGGTTTAAATTGTATTTATTCCATTCTAGTAAATATATATTATAATAAAAATCATTGTCAAACTTCGCGCTTGGGTTTTTACCTTCCTTCCAACCAATACTGGTATAATGTTGCCAGGGAGAAATATCAAGATCCTTCACTTCTGGATATGTTTGCAGATAATATGACTCATCAAAATAATATTCTGCTAGGATATTTAAATATTTTTCTTTTCCGTCTATTCCAGTTATTTTAACCGCTATAATTGCCACTACAATTACAGACAATGTAATGAGTATAAATTTTTTCATTAAAATTCCCTAGTTTAGTTGCCTTATTTTTTTGCTTTAGAAAATAATTCGAAAAAATTATTAGTGGTTACTTCGGCAACCTCCTGCAAAGGCACGGATTTAAGATCAGCAATAAACTCTGCAACATATCTTGTATATGAAGGCTCGTTCGTTTTGCCCCTTTTGGGCACTGGTGCTAAATACGGAGAGTCAGTCTCCACAAGCATTCTATCAAGCGGAATATAACGCGCAGCCTCTTGTAAATCCGCAGCATTTTTAAAAGTTACAATTCCAGAAATAGAAATATACATGCCAAGATCAAGCATTTCTTTTGCAAATTCTTTAGATGCAGTAAAGCAATGAATTAGTCCTGGGAAGCTTTTATCCTGATTGTGCTCAGCGATAATATTTTTTGTATCTTCTTCAGCACCCCTTGTGTGAATTATCACTGGTAGATTATTTTCCTGCGACGCAAGAATATGCTCAGAAAAAGACTTTCGCTGATTTTCTTGGTGCTTCAAATCTTTATTATAAAAATAATCAAGGCCAGTTTCTCCAATTCCGATAATTTTATCATGCTTTGAGATATCAAGCAACTCACTGGCGCCAATTACCTCTTTAACTTCGCTAGGATGCTGGCCAACCGAAGCAAATATATTATCATGAAGCTCCGCAATTTGCAGAATCTTGTCTATTTCATTTACCTTGGTGCAGATTGTTTGCAAATATTTTACGCCTGAATCTGCTGCTCTTTTTAATATATTTTCTAGGCTGTCATGCTCATGCAGCATATCAAGGTGGCAATGTGAATCAACAATAATCATTTTCATACCCTCATGTATCTTTCTTTAATCTTTTGGCTCTTCTAGTCTTGGAAAAATTGGCTGAGGTTCATTGATCACCTCCCCTGATTTTAGTGCAAATTCTGCCGTTAAATTACTAAAACTCCTTTCATCTGCATGTATATTTAACTGATCAAGCATTTTCGATGCAGCATCAGGAACAAATGGTTGCAGCATGATCGCAATATGCCTGATTACCTCTAGCAAATTATATAGCACTTGGCCCATTTTTTCTGGATCTGTTTTCTTCAGTGCCCAAGGCGCTTCGGTGTCTATATATAAATTTGCTTGCTCGGCAATATTTATAATATTATCAAGCACTTTATTTATCTGGAACTGCTCCATGGCACTCGCAGAAGATTCTTGTGCCTTTAAAATATTCTTGAACATATCGCTTTTATATAATTCATCAATATATTCCGAAGATACTTCCGGTATTTTCTGGTCACAATTTTTATATACAAAAGAGCTAGTTCTTTGCAGCAAGTTGCCAATTTTATTTGATAATTCACTATTATTCCTGGTCACTAAATTTTGTTTTGCAAAATTTCCATCATTACCAAAAGTAATCTCGCGCATTACAAAATATCTTACCTGATCAAGCCCGAATTCTTCAACAAGCTCGGATGGGTTAATTACGTTACCAAGCGATTTTGAAATCTTCTTGCCCTCATTAGTCCACCAACCATGAGCCATAATGGATTTTGGTAGTTCAAGACCTGCAGCCATTAAGAATGCCGGCCAATATACCGCATGAAAACGAAGTATATCTTTTCCAACCACATGTACACTAGCTGGCCAAAAATCTTTATATTCTCCTTCTTTGTCTGGATATCCAAGAGCCGAGATATAATTAGTTAGCGCATCAAGCCAAACATAAATTATATGTTCTTCGTTGCCTGGCACTGGAATTCCCCACTTAAAACTGGTTCTTGAAATAGAAAGATCGTTTAGCCCGCCTTTTACGAAACTAATCACTTCATTACGCCTTGACTCTGGCAAGATAAATTCTGGATTATTCTCATAATGTTCAAGTAATTTATCTGCCCATTTTGAAAGTGCAAAGAAGTAGCTAGGCTCCTCTACCCATTCGACTGGAGCGCCAGTTGGGGCCATGCCATCCTCTGTTAGTTCTTTTTCGGAATAAAAAGCTTCGTCCCGAACTGAATACCAACCAGAATATTTATCAAGATATATATCACCGCTATCTTCTAGCTTCTTCCAAAAATGCTTTACACTTTCTTTATGGCGCTCCTCGGTAGTTCTGATGAAATCATCGCTACTTAAATTAAGCTCTACGCCCATTTTGCGAAAAGCTTCTGATGTTTTGTCAGTAAATAATTGCGGATCGACACCTGCTTTATGCGCAGATTTTTCTACCTTTTGGCCATGTTCGTCAGTGCCTGTTAAATATTTTACGTTTTTGCCCGATAATCGCATGAATCTACTCATTACATCGCAAGCAATGCTAGTGTATGCATGACCAATATGCGGCACATCATTTACATAAAATATCGGAGTAGTAATATAGTAATTATCGTTTTTAGTCATGATTTATTATCTAATAAAATTGCAAAATCACAAGAGGTTATTTTTCAGTAGATTCTTCCTTTTCATCATTACTATCCCGTAGCTCCTCATATTTTTTCCTGAAGCTCCTTCATGTAATGACCATACTGCTCTGGATAAACCATCGCCTGCGCAAGCATTATCAAATCCTCCTGCTTGTATGGTTTATATATTATTTTAGCATTTTCATCAAGATCATTTTTATTAATCTGCGATATATCAGAAAGGCCACTTTGAAAAATCACAGGTAAGTCTGAGCGGAATTTTTTATCATTCCTTACTTTTTTATATATCTCCGTACCGTCTTCCCCTGGAAGCATAACATCGGTAATTATTAAGCATAGCTCACTGGCAAACTGTTTTGCAATTTCCATTGCATCTTCAACAATATAGGCGCTAAACACCTGGCATTCTAGCTCAAGGCTTAAGAATCTGGTCACTGAATGACAGATTTTTTGGTCATCAACAAAGATAATTACGCCTTCTTCTGTTGCCATGCATTTATCTTTATTTTATAGGAATTGTGAACTTAATTGTAGCGCCCTTATCTTTGTTATTCAACGCCTCAATCGAACCCCCATGGGCATTTACTATCTCCTGCGCTATTGCAAGCCCAAGTCCGCTTCCAGAAGTACTGGAAACAACATTAGAGCCACGCTTAAATGGTGAAAAAATTGTGTCTATCTCACTTTCTTTTATGCCAATACCTTGGTCTTTAACAGCTACCGACCATGATTTATTTTTCTGGTCAACGACTAACGAAACATCTACAGTCGTGTCTTCTTCTGAATAATTGATAGCATTAAGAACTAGATTACTAACCAGCTGACCGTACCAGATAGGATCTAGGTTTGAGTCCGCTGATGTGACATTTGCATTAAAATGAATATTTATTGGCTTGTGAATATTTAATTTTTTGCATTTACTAACAGATTTTTTAGTAACAGCTATAATGTCATTTTTGCTAAAATTAAATTTAATGTCATTTGAAACCTCACCGTATTTCAAAGCCGAACTCACCAAATCCTCTAAACCATGACTCGCCTCTAAAATAGATTCAAGGAACTCTTTTTTAGTCTCATCATCCGCCTTCTCCCAGTTCTCTGTAAGATATCGAGCAAGCGAAGAAATACCATGAATCGGAGTCTTCAGCTCATGAGAAAGTTTTGATAAAAATGGAATGTCATTAAAATTATCCGGCATTTATACTTGGCCACCTTATTAGTTAAAATTAAAATTCTTGGGTTGCAAATCTTCTTATGTTATACATCATTAATATACTATAGCTAACAGGTAAAAGCTATTTAATCAAGCATATTAATAATATATGGTGCAAATTTCATATTATTTTATCATAATAAATTAATTGCTAGCCATACTAAAGATAGAAACCTACCACAATTAGTTAAAGAAAATAAACCATTGTTGCCTACATGTCTAGTAATTTCTTCTAGCAAACCAGAAAGGCATTGTAATACAAAGTTACATAGAGAAATTTTGCGCAAATTAGTTAATGCGCATTAACCACAAAAAAACCAAACTAATAGAGTGTTGACTTCTGCAAGGATATTGATTATATTTCGTTATTATTGTTTAAACATTGAAGCCTTAGCTATGGCAATTGCATCACAGGTGCAGCAGTAAATTAAACAACACTTTGCAAACAGGTTTAACCTTTAAACAAAGAACAAAGAAACAAGAATAAAACATGGAAAATATAGATTTAATAATAGTCTTTGGTTTTTTAGCTTTAACGTTAGCGGTTGGCATTTATTACGGA
>JAHDBQ010000003.1 GCA_020630305.1 Alphaproteobacteria bacterium
ATTCTATGATATTGATAAATCTGTATTTTTAATAGCTTAATTAATTATAAGAATTTTGGTATAAAAAGACTAACTGGATCAGGGGTGATATCGCCAATTACTTCAGGAAAATCATTAGCAGGCTCACCAAGCTTTTCCCCTACCTTGTAATTTAATATGTCAAGAATTGGGTTAGTAGCATTTTCTTCTTCATGACTATCTAGCCTTGGTTTTTTTACACCTCTGGCCGCATAAGATTTACTAAAAACTTCAAGCACTGATTTTAAATCCGGATATTTATAGGCCTCAGCTAGCCTTATGGCCGTTATTTTATCACAACCAATATGCTTCAAATCAGCTCCGCTGCTTATTAATAATTCTATCATATCTAACTCAGCTTCGCCCTGAACAAGAGAATGGATTGCACAGTGCAGAGGGCCATCAATTTTATCTTTAACTTTGTTAATATCAGCACCTCTGTCAATTAAAAATTGAGCAGATTCTAGATTGCCACTCAAGGCTGCATAACATAATGGTGTGTAGCCAGGCTCATTCATTTTATCAACATCAGCCCCGTAGGCCACTAAGAGCTTTATAATATCGCAGTGACCAACGCGCGCTGCTTCGTGCAAGGCAGAAAAACCAAGGCAAGAAGGCCAGTCTACAGGCACATTTTTTTCAAGGAAAATTTTAACCACGCCCAGGGCGCCTTCTTTAGCCGCCTCATGGAGCGCGCCAGTTCTGCAATTAGTTTGCAAATAAATATTGGCCCCAGCTTCTACAAGAGATTTTGCAACATCTGAATCATCGAATCTCGAAGCATAAAACAAAGCTGAACGCCCGCAAATATCTTGAAAATTTACATCCACTCCTTGCTTTATCAGCATTTTCAGGACACTAAACCGGCCATTGCTAGCGCTAAAAAGTAAAGCATTGGTAATATAACCATCTTTGGCAAAAGTAGCATTAAAATCTAAATTATATTTTTCATAATATAATTTTACCGCCTCAGCATCATCGTTTAATATTAATTCTCTGAGTTCAAGAGCCTGAAACCCTTTTAATCTATTAATTATTCCCATGAAATATTACAACTTACACCTTTACATCTATCTTTGGCTTATGAACTTAAGCTAACGGCCAAAAACATATCATATCAATTACTTAGGCTATAGAGATCACAACAAACTCTACTTTCGTTATTATTAATTTATCCGAATTTAAATAGAACTTACAATATCTTTTACCTTATCAGAAAAATTGTTTAGTGCAGCTAAATCTGTGCCACCTGCTTGAGCAAGATTTGGTTTACCTCCGCCACTTCCGCCTAGGGAAGCAGAAACATCCTTGGCAATTTTTCCAGCATGATACTTACCTGTAATTCCGTCAGAGCAACCAACAATTATGGCAATTTTTCCATCATTTTCTGCAGTGAAAATCACTACTAAATCATCATGTTGATTAATTATATTCTCTAAAGCAGAACGCATAGCCTTAGGGCTAACTCCATCTACCCTATTATATAATAGCCTTGCCCCGCTCAAAGCCTCTGCTTTTTCTTTAATCCGCTCTGCGCTTAGCTTTAATTTCTTAGCTTGTTCTTGCTCTATTTGTGCTTCCAGTTTTTTCTTCGATTGCATTAGATTTTGCAGTTTAACTACAAGCTCATTCTTATTAGCCTTTAGCGCATCCATCATTTGCTCAAGCAGCAGTTCATTATTATTATATTCTTGCATAACAAATTCGCCGCAAACAGCTTCGATTCTGCGCACACCAGCAGCGATCGCCGACTCGCTGGTAATTTTCAGCATACCAATATCACCTGTGCGCGAAACATGAGTCCCGCCGCAAAGTTCAAACGAATAAGCATTTTCCTGCTCAGCAGTGGCGCTCGTAGATTTACCAAGCGAAACAACCCTTACCTCAGAGTCATATTTCTCGCCAAACAGCGCCATAGCACCCTTCTCTATCGCCTCATCTGTTGACATTAGATTTGTAACAACCTCAGAATTATCACGTATAATCTCATTAATCTTATCTTCAATTTGCTTCAGCTCCTCATTTGTTATTGCCTTTGGGTGGCTAATGTCAAAACGTAGCTTATCGCGTGCAACCAACGACCCTTTCTGCGTCACATGCTTACCAAGAACATGCCTTAGCACCGCATGAAGAATATGAGTAGCCGTATGGTGCATCTTTAAATTACTACGATATTTAGTATCTATTGATAGCTTGATATCGTCGCCCGCTGAAATATTGCCTGATTCAAGAACACATATATGACCGATAATCTTGCCTAAAAACTTGAGTGTATTAGTTACTTTGATTTTGCAATCAGCCGACTCAATTACGCCAATATCTCCCATCTGTCCGCCAGACTCACCATAAAATGGCGTCTGATTTGCGATTAAGATGAACTCTTCACCTTTTGCAGTAATCTCTTTAAGAACCGCTCCGCTACTGACTAAAGTTTGCACCCTGCCTTCTGCGCTATCTAAAGAATATCCTAAAAATTCTGTGGTTCCTATTTTACCCGATAAATCAAACCATAATTTATCCGTTTTGTTATCTCCAGAACCTGACCAGCTTTTCCGCGCACGCTCCTTTTGTTCTTGCATGCAGCTGTCAAATTCATCCTGATTTACCTTTATCTGCTGCTTCTTTAAAATATCCTCAGTAAGGTCAACTGGGAATCCGTATGTATCATATAATTTAAATGCTACCTCACCAGAGAGTTCGTCACCTTCTTTTAATGATGATGAATGCTCAGAAAGCATCTTAAGGCCGCGATCAAGAGTTGTTTTAAAGCGCTCCTCCTCCTGCTGCAAGATGCTAGAAACAAACTCTTTGCTTCTAGTCAGCTCAGTATATGGATCCTTGAATAGCTCCTCAAGTTTAGGGAAAAGCTTGTACATCAAAGGTTCCTTAGCCCCAAGCTGATGCGCATGCCTCATTGCTCTTCGCATTATTCTGCGCAGTACATAGCCGCGGCCTTCATTAGATGGCATCACGCCATCAGCTATCAGGAAAGATGCCGAGCGCAAATGGTCAGCAATCACGCGGTAAGAAAATAAAGCATCGCCTGTTGCAGGAATCTTTAGAATAGATTCAGTATATTTTATTATATCTTGGAAAGAGTCGGTATCGTAATTATCATGCACACCCTGAATTACCGCCGAGATTCGCTCTAGGCCCATGCCTGTGTCAACGCTTTGGTTAGGCAGCAATATACGTTTATCTTTGCTAATTTGCTCATATTGCATGAATACCAGATTCCAAATCTCGATATATCTATCGCCGTCTTCTTCCGGAGTCCCTGGCAATCCACCTGGGATGTGATCCCCATGGTCATAGAAAATTTCAGTACATGGACCGCACGGGCCAGTTTCACCCATCGACCAGAAATTATCACTGGTTGCTATCTTGATTATTTTATCATCAGAAAATCCAGTCAGTTTTTTCCATATATCTGCAGATTCCTGGTCGTCCTTGTAAACAGTTACATATAGCTTTTCCTTAGGAAGATCAAAATGTTTTGTAAGCATCTCCCAAGCATAAAAAATAGCCTGCTCTTTAAAATAATCACCAAAGGAAAAATTGCCGAGCATCTCAAAGAAAGTATGGTGCCTTGCTGTGTAACCAACATTTTCTAAGTCATTATGCTTTCCCCCTGCTCTAACCGATTTCTGCGAACTTGTAGCCTTGGTATAGTCGCGCTTTTCAACGCCAGTAAAGACGTCCTTAAACTGCACCATACCAGAATTCACGAACATTAAGCTAGGGTCATTACTGGGCACAAGAGAACTAGACGGAACATGCGCGTGATCGTTCTTCTTAAAAAAATCTATAAAAGTGCTTCTTATTTGCTGCGATGTTAACTGAGACATAGGAAATATTTTGAATTTATTATATAATTTACTACTGCCAAAAGACAATAATAGATTTCACAGCAAATGACAAGCCTTTAAAGAATAGGTTGTATAAATATATAAGAAAAATTTTTACACCCAGATCATAAAACAAAACCCAAAATAGATTAACAAAATTTAATAAACTGTTTACATCCAAAGAATATTAATGTATAATACTCTCAATAGTAGGGTAGATTGTTCAGCCTATTACCAAACAACTAAGGAAAAAAATATGAAAAACACAATAAAAACATTAACAATATTTTCGGTACTAGCTTCAACAAGTGCTCTAGCTGCAAATAATTCTAGTATGGAATATTTAGAAAAATTATATCAAATAGACTGTTTAAAATGTAACTCTGTTGAAATAGAGCAAGAAGACTTAGACACATTTAAAAAAACTGACGGCAGTGGTGCGGATTATAGACTTGGTAGAAAAATTTTAACCATTCAGAATCCACAAATAAAAACCTCATTAATAAATTTTGACGAACCGGGCTTTAAGGTTGATGCTATTAACCTAAAAAAATCTATTGATCTTCTTTATACAAATGCCCTTAAAGAAAATCTAACAGGATCTATATTAAGCGTTAAATGCGGCCATGCTAAACACGCAACATCTTTGGCGTTTATAAAAGGAAATGACAATAAAATATATGCTATATATAACAATAATTTTACGGATATGGCGCACTCCATCAATTTAAGCAAGCTGCAAAAAGATTACTTAAATGCAGACTTTGGCACAAATGGCAACGATGCATATGAAATTCTGTCTGAATATTTGAATGGTTATGGGGTGGAGTTAATTGATGCTAATGTAAGAATACCAAATGGACATGGTGATTGCGTATTTGTTAGCACCAAAACTCTAGAAGTTTTAAGATCTTTGCAGGGAAAAAGAATTACTAAAGCTACAGTTCAAGCAGAGCTTAATAAATTAAAAACATCTAGCGGCGATGTATTCAAAAAAGAATACGAACAAGATTTAATAAATTTAAAAAACAACCCAGAAGCCTTAAAAGAAATTAACAAAAATTTAAAACACTTTGATAAGAAAGCTTATAATACTTACTTACAAATCCGGAGCAGACTAATCCGGAATAATTCTATTACACCAGATGATCTTCAATGGATCAAAGATAACAAAGAACTTTGGATAGATTTTTTTAAAAATTATACTAAAAGAAGGAAATTAGGAACAGAGCTAATTGCCTTAGAAAATGGCGTGGATCACGGACAAAATAAAAAGAAAGATGAACTCTACATAAACTTATTAGAGCTAATGCTACAAAGAGAAGAAGCTAGATTAAAAGGCGATGATAAAAAAGTAGAAGAACTAAGCAATAAAATAGAGCAAGTGTCAAAAGCGCACGGAGCAGTACCGTATACTACTAACTACAAAAGTTTAGAAGAGTTGCTAAAAAATCATGCAAATAGAAGAGATATAACAATAGAAAAAACTGAAGACCACAACGCTACAAAAAATGCCGAAGCTACTTTACAAAATCTACAAATCATCTCTGATAATTTAGCAAGAGTAAGCGGCGAGCTGGGGGATAGATTAACTTCACTAAATTCTTTCGCAGCTGGTGATGAAATGGTTATTAATTACGGCGCTTGGGCAAAAGGGACATTTGGTACTAGTTCTAGTAAAGTTAAGTCAGGAACTGCAAAATCAACTAATATTGGTTTCACTGTAGGTGCTGATGCTGCTTTTAACGAAGATATTACTCTTGGCCTTGCTTATAGCTACGCTGCAGACAAATCTAAGTTAGGACAAACAAAGACAGATATAGTTTCTAATATTGGTAGCATTTACGGAAGCAAAAAACTAACTAACGAGCTGCTGCTTAATGGTAATGTTAGTTTTGGCCTTAGTAATATAACGTCTAAGAATAGCACTTTAAATACAAAATTTAAATCAAAAGCAAAATTATTTGCAGCTAATATTGGCGCTTCTTACGACGCTATGATTGCAGATGCTATATATGTTACTCCTAGCCTTGATTTATCATATGCTCAGGTAAATATCAATGGTAGTAAGTTACAAAACGGTACAAAGCTTAAAAGCTCAGGTGTTAAAAAGCTATCTATAACACCAGCGTTAACTGTTAAAAACGTAATTAAGTCTGACTCTATTACTTTTATACCAGAAGCAAAAATTGCATATAGTCATGCAATTGTAAATAAAGGCAAAGCTATAAAAATTAATGATAGCCTTGGCAACAACATTATATCTGCTAAATATAAAAATAAAAACAAAGGTTTATTTAAAGCTGGAGTTGGCGCAACTATTATAGCTGATAACATAGAGCTTAGCGCTGGATATGAAGCAGCTATTGCTAATAAATATAATAGCCATACCGGCTCTGTAAAAGTTAGAATTAATTTCTAATTACAACTAACAAAAAGCGGTCCTCCATGGGGCAAGCCCCATGGTTTTGCGTTCTCTATACAAAAAAATAGCCATGACTTTATAAACCATGGCTATTTTAGTATTTTTTGCTATTTGATTCAGTAGACATAGTTAAAACACCTTAACACAAAGGGAGTTATAACTGCGCATAATTAATTAGAATTCAAATCTTACACCAGCATTTACAGTATGACCTCTAAGGCGCTTCTTTAGATATTTTAATCTACCTAGATTCTTCCAGCTATATTTAAGCTCTCCATAAATACCAGGAGCAACTTCAACTGCTCCGCCTACATGCGCAGCATAAGCAAAAGTGTAATTTAATTTATGCTTCTTACTTGACTTTTTTCCTGCAGCATCTGTAATTCTAGTTTTGCCTTTTATTCTTGATGTACCAATACTTGCTCCAGCAAAAACTTTACAAATACTGATATCAAATAAATCTACATATGTACTCCACATCAATGAAGTTGCATCTGCTTTGATTTTTTCTTTTGAACCATTAGCAGACTTTCCAGCGAACCTAGTATTGATCATATGATCAATCGTCACATCTACTCTTACATTATCCATAATTTTATATCCAATACCTACATTAACAGTAGCATTTTGATCAGATTTTTTATGGTAAATTTTGTTAAGCTTGGCAAGGCCAATTCCTGCAGTTACATAAAAAATATCCTTCGCTGCATGCGCATTAGAAGTAGCAAGCATAGCAATTGCTGTAGTAGTTAAAAGTATCTTTTTCATCTTATCTATCTTTATTTTAAATTACATAAATATATAATACATTTCGTGCAGATTTCAAAGCACTATAAGACTTAAAATTAATTATATCTTCAAGCATCGCACGAAAAACTCACCTTTGTACTTATATAATATTTTTTTACCTTCAGCAATAATAAAAATATATTTTCAAAATAAAAGATTTTGCTTCATGGTTAATTCTAGTTTTTTCGCAGGCATAAAACATTCTTGATATTTGAGCACAAACAGTGTATAACTGCTTGATAAATATTTAGATTAAATCGCCATGACCAAATTTAAAGTTACTATATTAACATTATTTCCAGAAATGTTCCCCGGCCCTCTTGGGCATTCTCTGGCCGGCAGCTCATTAAAAGAAGGATTGTGGTCAATGGATGTTATAAATATACGCGATTTTGGTTTAGGCAAACACAAAAATGTTGATGACACTCCTTGCGGAGGAGGTAGCGGATTAGTCATGCGCCCGGATGTTTTAGGACCAGCCCTGGATAAAGCTCTCGAAAAATCCCCAGATACTGATATATACTACCCTTCACCAAGGGGCAAGAACTTAGATCAGGAGCTATCAAGAGAGATTTCTATTAAAAAAAACATAATTATTTTGTGTGGACGCTTCGAAGGGATTGACGAAAGGATAATTGATGAGTATAATGCAAAGCAAATTAGTGTCGGAGATTTTGTACTTTCTGGAGGCGAATTGGCTGCAATGACTGTTTTAGACAGTGTTGTAAGGCTCTTGCCAGGAGTTATCGTTAATCAGGAAACTACTAAAGAGGAGTCTTTTGAAAAAAGTCATGATGGTCTAAAGTTAATAGAACATCCACTTTATACAAAGCCAAGTTGCTGGAAGGGGCGAGAAGTCCCGGAAGTTTTACTTTCAGGTAACCATGCTTTGATAGAGGACTGGAAGCATAAAGAATCTTTGAGAGTCACGAAACTAAAAATTAAAGAATTCGAAAGAATAAAATAACTTTTAAGCGAGGCCTTTTTGGAGCGCTTATAAAACTAAAAAACGAAAAGAGGCAGGTGTCCTCTTATATAATAAATATTTTTAGGAGTTAATAAAAATGTCTAATTTAGTAAAAGAATTTGAGCAAAATCAAATTGCCAAATTATCAGAAAATAAAGAAATACCAGAATTTAGATCTGGTGACACTGTAAGAGTTAGCGTCAGAGTTATTGACGGCGCAACTGAAAGACTTCAGGCTTACGAAGGTGTTGTAATCGCTAAAAGAAGCAGAGGTATCGCCTCTTCTTTCCTAGTGCGTAAGGTTAGCCACGGTGAAGGCGTAGAAAGAAGATTCATGACTTACTCACCTATCGTTGCAAAGATTGAGGTTGTTAAGAGAGGTGTGGTGCGCAGAGCTAAATTACACTATTTAAGAAACTTAAGCGGACGTGCAGCTAGAATTAAAGAAAGACAGACTTTTGTCAAAAAAGAAAAGTAAGAAAAACATAAACTCTTGGATAGCTAATATTCAAGAGTTTTTTTAATATTTTTTCAAGCTAGCTATTAGGGGAGCATAGCTTAATATATTATGATTCAATACAATTTTCGGGAGAGGAAAATGTTAATGATTTCAAACTTAGCTTGGCAAGCAAGCAAACTCATTATTAAAAAAACTGGCATAACTTCAATCCAGACCCTTCTTTATTATGGAATTGATCGTTTTGTAGATAACGATCAAATAATCGAGTTAATAGATGAACTAAATATAGACGTCAACAAGCAAGACGAAGAAGGGAACACCCTACTTCATTATTTAGCAAAAGATAGCAACAGATACAGCGATCTTATAATTTTCCTGATCGATAATATAACTCATATAGAAATAAACAAACAGAACAAGAAAGGCGAAACCCTACTTCATAATTTAGCAAGATGCAGCGATTATTCCGGCGATCTAGCTGAATCTTTGATCTCCAAAGGAGCTGATCGGAATATACAAAATGACTGTAATGACACACCGCTACTAGTTGCACTCCATAATGCCAATCCAGCAATATTCAAGGCGCTTTACAGCGATGAGATTGACTTAATGAATGATAAATATGCTGGTGTAGAATCGCCGTATCACTGGCCAGACTCTATGAAAATTAAGTATGGAACTATTCTAAGTTTAGCCGTTAGAAAGTCGCTATCTATTGGATATCAAAAGCAGGCATATTTTAATCATTTATATGAGGTTAAAAATCAATATGCTGAAATTACAGAATTCTTATTCGAAAAAATACAAGAAAGATACGAAGAAGCTTATATCATTACAGAATTAATGAGTGAGTATATAGAATCTGAGACTTTTGAAGGTTCTTTTGAAACAGAAGATCAAGAAAAAATAAATGTAAACATTAATCAAGCAAGACAATACACTGAAGCAATGGAAAATTGCATTGCACAAAACCTTCAATTACTAGAAGCCAGAATTCACAGTAAATCTAAACAAATAATAAGCTACTTGAATGATCGCCTACTAAAAGATTTTAAAGAAAAAGTGGAAATAAAATTCTCGACAGATAAAATTATTTCAGAATTGCAAGAGTCAGCAAGACATAACCAAGAAAATATAATCTCCAAATACACTGCTCAGAATCTTGATATCTTTTCGGAATTCAAAGAAATAGGTTCATTTAAAGAAAAAATACACAGCGAAGTAATGCTATTTTTGGCATATAAAATTGACTCAGATAGCAGCTACGAACCTTCTGAATATGACTCTCTAGAAGACATACATCACGAACTTAAATTAATACCAAAATCTAAAGGTAAAGAAGAAAATAGCACTCCAGAGCCTCGGGGAATTAAAGCGCAAAAAGAAGAAGGGCAAAAATCTAAAGCAGAATCTTATGAAGAATCCTTTCAAGAATACCCACCTATTCCTGTAATTGGAGGTGATGAATCCGAAGAGAAAACTAACGAACAAGGTGCGAACAAAGAATTAGATCCAGAAATAAAATTATATTTAATATATTGCACAAAAAATAACTTAAATCAAAACAATGCATTTTGGGAGTACGCTGAGCAACTAGATAACGGCCAAAGCCTTGAAGAGAATATTACTAATATTTTAGATAAATTTGCTAAAGCTGATATGCTAAAAACTTACAAGCCAACTCAGCAAGAAGCAGAATATGTTATGAACTATTTAAGAAGAGGTGCAGATGATTCAAAAGAGGGCACAAAAAGTCTTTTTGAATGGTTAGAACAAGCTAGAAGCTCTATATCTGAAGACCTTAAACTCGTTGGAGAAAATTCTTTGAAAGGTCAAGAATCTGAAGATTTTAGCGGGGAAAGCATAGAGTAGAGGCTTGCTATAGTAAATTAACATGAGATTGATGTTGTTTATACAAAATAATTTATGATTTAGATATTATATTTTTTTTCTTAAATACTTATCCATTAAAGGTGAAAAATGTAATTAGATTAATTATAAAAGATAAAGTAGAAATACCGTCAATCTCATGTTAATTTACTATATAGCACCACCTCGCCATTATCTAAATAATCTCCTAATATTGCATTATCATTCTCTTGTAAGTGTTCAGTAAAACCTGCATGATTTTCTGTTGCGCATATTTTCGCTTCGCATTTGTTAAGGTCATTATCTTCGGTAAAATAAGTTTTTTTTTGCATCAGAATTGACTTTACTTTTTCAAAATTTGCTTTTATTTTTGCACCCTTCTGCTCTGGTATTGCGCTAGGAATTTCAGGCAATTGTGGCAGAACTAGTTTTTCACCATATTTAGTAGAAGATGCAACTAATAAATCTTTGATAATGCGCAAATGACCTTTGTAAGCAGCATAATGAATTGGCAAACAACCAGCTTCGGATTTGATATTCAAATCAGCGCCTTTTGTAAGTAATATACTTACAAGCTTATTATGCCCTCTCATTACTGCGATATGTAGAGCAGTCACTCCTATGCTATCTTTGGCATCAATATCAGAACCTTTATCAGCAATAAAAGATACAAACTCTGAATGCCCTTTATATGCAGCAATATGTATTGGCATTTTTCTCAGATCATCTATAGAATTGGGACTAGCTCCTAGATCTATTAAACGCGCTGCTGCACTCGTATGACCATGCAAAGCTGAATAGTGAATTGCAGATAAGTTACTAGCAGATTTATATTCAATATCTGCCCCCGCTTTGCAGAGCAAACTAATCGTATTTTTATCTCCTTTACTTGCAGCTATATGAAGAGGAGTTACCCCCTTAATCCCTAATTGTTTAGGAGAAATACCGTGAGAAAATAATAAATCTTTGACTATATCACATGCGCCTTTATATACTGCCACATACAAAGGGGTATATCCTGAATCAAATTCAGCGTTTACATCTGCTCCCTCTTTTATAGCCTTCTGATATTCTTTATAATCCTTTTTTTTAATAGCTATATGTAACTTTTGATTTGTGGTGAAGATCTTTGGTCTAGCTGCATTACTCTCTGGCTGATCATATTCTTCACCTTTAGGAAGAGTTCTATCAAACAATTCATTTATTTTTGAACGATTAACTGCTTCCCAAGATAAATATTTATCTTTATCTCGCAACTCATCTAAAGCTTTATGATTTCCAAGATAGTCTGCTGCTTTTTTGGGTGATATACCAAATTCGTCTTGCTTATTCGCATCTGCTCCAAATTTCTTTAAAATGTAGCATAGCTTGGGGTTGTTATTCCGTGCCGCATAATATTGCGGAGTTCTTCCATTATTATCGAGTACATCAACTTGCGCCCCGCTATTTAGAAGAAGAAGGCCCATATATTCATTCTGCTCTAGCGCAGCAACATGCAGAGCTGTGTATCCGTGATATTCTTTGGATTCAAGATTAGCTCCCTCTTCAGCAAGGGTCTTTACAGCTTCTGATTTATTCTTAATTACTGCGAGATGAATTGCACTCTGGCCAAAATAATTCCTAGAATCTAAAGCAGCACCGTTTTTACTAAGGACTTTAATGGCTGCGCAGTTACCTTTAATAGCAGCAGAGTGAATCGCCCTATTTCCAACAAAATTCTGAGCTTCAAAAGAAGTTTCTTTCAGCAACAAATCTTCTACAACCATGGCGCAGCTGTCGAAACTACAGGAAAGATTCATCTTCTCTGAATATAGCTCCTCTTGAATTACTTCCTTATTTGAGTTCTTTATATTGAAACTTTTAGGTTCACCAAATAGTTTTTTTGCCCAACTTGTTTTCCTTTCCTTTGACATACCCCTAACATAAAAAAATTTAGTTAACTTTAAAGCATCTCTCTAAGTCAAGATATAAATTTGTCAAATAGTCATAAAGTTTTTATTTAAAATTTTATGACTAACAATCAAAAATTATATTGACCTAAGAGGCTCTACTACCACCGGCTTTACATTTTCTTTTCTCATTGGCGAGGAAGCTGCTTCAGCTAAAGGACATTTTTTGCTTGCTAGCTCCTCGTTAGTTTTATGCAGCATTGACTTAAGCTGATTCAGCTCCTTGCGGATATTGTCGTGATTATGAGATTGATTCACTCTACTATGCGCTTTTCTTATAGAAGGGTAGCGTCTATTTGAATATCTTCTGTCCTGATGCGCGTAATCATCTTCTATCATTGCTTTATATATTGAAATATTATCACGAGAAATATTCTCGCCTTCATCATCATAATCATCTAAATCATCATAATCTATATCGCCCCGACGCACATTTCTTTTGGCTTGCTTGATGTATTTTGGATTATATACAGGCTGACGCTTACCACCGTGAAAACCAAACATATCAAATAATCTGTTATTTGCAGAACGCTTTAAATAGCCTCTTGGTCCTGTCACGCAAGCAGATAACATCATCGCAATTGACGAAAAAATAATTATTTTCTTTAACATAAAACTAACCCCGTTTCTAATATTTCTTATTTGTTATTTGGCATATTGTTTTTGTAATTTGCCAATCTTAGTATATAATATATGTCATACACTAAAGAAGCTTGCAACAAACCCGCTAAATATTTTGTAAATATTAGGCGATTATTTTCAGAACTGTGTCCGCAAGATTCTTTGCTCCATTTTTCTTACGTTTTAGTAACTTTTTTGATGCTTGTTTCAACTTGTCTCTATCGTCATGCAGTTCAAGAATTTTATCAGCAAGCAGCTTAGCAGTTATTTCTTTTTCTCTAAAGCACCAGCTGGCTCCTGAGTTATTTAAGCTCTGCGCATTTAAATATTGATGATCATCCATTGCGTATGGATATGGTATGAATATTGCAGGCAAGCCAACATTGGTAAGCTCTGAAATCGTGCCCGCTCCTGCTCTTGCTATAACTAGCTGAGTCCTTGCATATATTTCTGCCATATTTGTGAAAAACTCAGCGCAGTCATAGCTTATATTAGCATCTGATTCATAGCCGGCTTTGTTTTTTTCGATTTGCTGAGTAACTCTTAGTTTGATATCCGGCCTTGCTTCCTTCAATATTTTAAACACATCAGGCATTATTTTAGAAAGAAAGCTGGAGCCCTGACTTCCACCGAATATAAACAAATTCATTGGCTCATCATGGAAATTATCCTTTTCAGGTAGCGATCTAATAGCCTCACGGACTAGATCACCAACATAAATACTCTTTTCCTTATAATTTTCAATATTTTTTGTATCTTCATATGCGAGGGCTATTATTTTTGCATATTTGGCAAAATTTCGACTAGTTTTACCAAGCAAACAATTTTGCTCTTGAATAATAAGAGTTTTTCGTAGGCAATAAGCTGCAAACATTAAAGGAAATGTGGGGTAACCACCAAAAGCAACAATTACATCTGGCTTTAATCTAATAACTAATAATAAAGCAACAATACATGCTTTGAATAATCTAAAAGCTGAAATGATCTTATTTTTAATGCCACCCATCTTGATGTAGATATCCACAAGATGGGTTTGAAATTTTATATCGTCGCTTAGATATTTTTGGCATCTTTTATCAGTTGCTAAATGGACATCAATATTACTATCTTTTTCAATGGCCAAGAGCAACAGCTGGAAAAAAATGCCCCCCAGTTCCACCTGCTGATA
>JAHDBQ010000004.1 GCA_020630305.1 Alphaproteobacteria bacterium
CAAAGGGCATATCAGAAGAATGTATGGACCATTTGGAGACGTAGTATTTACTATGCAAGATCTGCTTATTCAGCCAAACCCTGGCGAAGTTGATGAGAAAATTATACTTACGCAAAGCAATCAGGGCAATTCTGCTTCGATTACTAATCATAATGAGATGCCTGATATTGTGGTGATACTTAATGAGTCTGTATTTAATCCAGAAAAATTAGATTATGATTTTGCTGATAAGTTTGATTATAGCTTTTTCAAAGATAATAAATTTACAAAATATAGTGGTATATTAAATGTAAATACTTTTGGAGGCAGTTCATGGATTAGTGAGTATGAGGTTAATACTGGTTTGCCTCATAAATTATTTAATGGCCCTGGATATATGCCATTTATTACTCTTTCTCCGCGCACAAATAATTCCATCATGTCACATCTTAGATCCCTTGGTTATCAAGTAGAAGTGGTGTATCCGGTTGATAAGAATTTTTCTTTAGCTAAGGAAGCTTACTCGAAGCTTGGAGCTCATAAGATTACGGATGTATATGAATATGGTTTCGAGCCTGATAGCTGGCAAGAAGTGCCAGACACTATGATTGGTGAAATGATAATAGATGTGCTTGATAAAAATCCTGGCAAGCCAAAATATATATTTGCCTCAACTATGCTTAACCATGGGCCGCATTCATCCTTCTTTCCAGATAATATAGGGTGTAGCAGATCTATGAATGATAAATTATGTTCTAAATTAAATGATTATATCTCAAGGCTTGATAAAATCAGTGTTGATCAAAGCAAATTAATTGAGAAATTAATGAAGAGAAAACGCAAAACTATAATAGTCAATTTTGGTGATCATATGCCATCTTTCGAAGGCTTTTCTAGCCAGTTAAGATTCTCGCGAGATGTTAAAGATTATTTCAAAACATTCTATAACATTCATGCAAATTTCGAAATTAAGGATAATACGAAATATTCATCGCTTGATATTGCATTTATACCAAGTTTAGTTCTTGATATGGCGAAATTAAATAATAATACATATTATAAGGCTAGTTCTTTTATTAGGTCTAAATGCAATGGTCAACTGAAAGAATGCTCCGAGCAAAATCCAGACCTAAAAAATTTAGTGGAAAGCTACAAAAGCATCGTTTCGAAACAACTAGATTTTGATTTATAAACAACAAACGCAAGCTCCGAAAATTAATCATTTCACTTGACTGGTAAAATTTATTATATATAATGCCAAGAACTTATAATTTGTTATATATAGCAAATTTAAAAGTAACAACAGCAAGATGTTTAGATTTTTAAAATTTAAAATAAACAAGCAAATAACATCTTAGTAGATACAATACTTATTAATATTTTTAGGAGAAAATAAGTTATGAAAAAAACAAAAATTGCATTACTAGCAACCACAATAATGTTAGCTTCAAATGCGTATGCAGCAAATGCAACTGACAGACATATTTACATCGGAACAGAACTAGGAATTGCCGAGCCAGTAGTAAATAAGTTTAAGGTGAAAAGCGGCGATCAAACGGCAAATTTCAAACTTAAACGCTCTTCTATGATTAGTGCGCGTGCTGGATATAGCTTCTACCCTGGTATGGCAATAGAATTTTCATATACAAGGCAGCCTAAATATCTTTTATCTTACATTTTGCCAGCTCATAGCTTTATGTCATTTGAGGCTGATAAAGCTCCTGGTAATACAAAAGTTTCTTCAGATATATTTATGTTAAATTTAATATATGAGATGCAAGAGCAAGCTTTCGGTATAAAGCCTTACGCAATTTTTGGCGCCGGCGTTGCAAAAATGTCAATCAAGCCAACAACAACTAGTGTAATATACAAAGGAAGCGGCTTTCCTGCGCAAGAAGTTTTTAGAATAAAAAAGACAAACCAGAACTGTTTTGCATGGCAAGCTGGGCTAGGAATAAGCAAAGATATCACAGAAAACTTCTCTTTAGAGGCGGGAGCGAAATTACAGGTTGTAAATAACATAAAGCTAAAATATGATGAAATGGTAGCTCCTAACACTTATGAGTCAAAATCAATTAAAAAGACAATAGGTGTTGGCGAATTTACAATAGGGTTCAAATTTAAGCTCCCTATTTAAACCTTCATAAATTAAGGTGCTGATATTACTTGAGTAATGATCTTCTTATTTTATGAAGTTATAATTTTAACTAAACAAAAAACAAAAGGAGATCATTTTATGAGTGATAAAAATCAAGAAAATTCATACGATAAAGTACCATATGTAAGTTACCCATTCCCGCAAAGTAGTCCAGAAAAGCTAGCAACGCTTGCTACTTTGTTTGGAATGGAAACACCAAAAATAGAAAATGCTAAAGTTTTAGAACTTGGCTGCGCAGAAGGCGGTAATCTGATACCGCATGCACTACAAAACCCAAAGGGAAAATATGTTGGTGTAGATTTGTCTAAGGGGCAAATTGAATCTGGACAGAAGCATGTTGATGCATTGAAAATAAAAAATATTGAACTTAAACATTGTTCAATCATGGATATTGACGAGTCATTTGGTAAGTTTGACTATATTATATGCCATGGTGTATTTTCTTGGGTAACTGCCGAGGTACAAAATAAAATACTAGAAATCTCCAAGAAAAATCTAACTGAAAATGGCGTAGCTTACATTAGCTATAATACATTACCTGGTTGGAATATGGTAAGAACCATCCGTGATATGATGATGTATCACTCCAGAGGTTTTGAAAAAGAAGAGGAGAAAATACAGCAATCACGTGCCCTTCTTTCCTTTGTAAAAGAAAGCTTAGATGGTGTTGAAACTCCATATGCTAAGTTCTTAACTCAAGAAGCAAATCTACTAGAAAATCAAGGTGATCATTACCTAAGACATGACCATCTAGAAGATAATAATACTCAGCTATATTTCACTGATTTTGCAATTATGGCTGCACAGCATGGTATGCAGTACCTTTCAGATGTTTCTTTGGCTACAATGTATCTTGGTAACATGAAGCCATCTGTTGTTGAAAAAATGAAGGATCTTAAAGATATTATCAGAACTGAGCAATATATGGATTTCATCAATAATAGAAGGTTCAGAAGCACTCTTCTGTGCCACAGCAATGTAAAATTAGACAGAGCTTTAAATAATAACTCCATATTGAAATTTGCAATGACTTTAAACGTTGCTCCAGAAAACCCTGTTGAAAAAGCAAGCATTGAGTCAGATCAAGAAGAGAAATTCTATTACAGCAATAATAAAGAGAATTATATTGGAGCAAAATCACCGGCTCTTAAAGCCATCTTATTTACATTTGCAGCCAATAGAGGTTATCCACTAAAGTTTGATACTGTAATTGAAAAAGCTAATAAACTGTTCAAAAAAGATAATAAAGATCAAATTAAAGCTGAATTACTTGCAAACGCAATGAATTTAGTAATGAAAGGATTCATGGAAATTCATATGAATGAAAAAACAAGAGATAAGATTAATTTAACTAAGCCATCTGCTAGAAAATTACCTTCTTATCAGGCAAGTAATACGCAGCATTCATGGGTTACTAATCATTCGCATACGCCAGTCAGTATTACTATTGTTGATAAGTTTGCTTTGCAATATATGGATGGTAAAAGCAGCAAACCTGAGATCATTGATCAATTGATGAAAAACGTAGCTGCGGGAGATATTAAAGTTTCTCAAGGTGAAAAAGCTGTTGATGACAAAGAGATGATCAAAAAAGAGCTTGGTGCATATTTAGACCAGGCAATTGAAAGATTGGTGGTTCAGGGTGTTTTAGCTTAATGAAACAATCTGAATTTAACAATAAAATTCAATCTATTTTAGTTAGGGCGGCTTCTTCGGGAGTCGCTTTAGCTGTTTCTGGAGGAGCTGACTCTACTGCCCTTTTACATATGTGCGCTAATTTAGCAAAAGAGATTAATCTTCCATTACATATTTTTACTGTGAATCATAATTTGCGTCAGGAGGCAAAAGATGATGTTTTATTTGTCAGAGAAATGTGCAGAAATTATGGCACTGAGTTCCATGAATTTTTCTGGGATGGCGCTAGTGCTCAGTCAGGTATCCAAGAAAAAGCCAGAAATGCCCGCTATGATATGATGAGCTCAAAATGTAAGGAGCTCGGCATAAAATTATTACTGACAGCTCACCATTTAGACGACATGTTAGAGAATTACCTGATGAAAAAATCAAGAGGTAGCAACCAATTTGGCCTTAGCTATTCAAGCAGTAGTTTTTATAATAACATTTATATATTCAGGCCATTCCTTGATTATTCCAAACAGGATATTTTAAATTATCTAAAGCAACATAATTTATCTTGGAGGGAGGGTGAGTCAAACAAATCAGATTGTTATGAACGCAATAGAATGCGCAAAATAATTGAGGATTTTTTGCCTCAAGAAAAAGTAGATCACTTGCAAGAAATGCATGATGCTTGCAAGGCGTCTAAGCAAATAACTCAGCATCTGATTTTTTTACTTGCGGAGTATACTGAAATTCATAATGAAGGTTTTGCCATTTTTGACTATGAAAAAATAATAAATGAGTCAATTGACATTAAAAATCAGATCTTAAGTCATCTTCTGGCAATAATTAGCGGGTTGGAGGAAATTCCTCGCTTTAGAAGTGTTATTAAAATAATTAAAGCAATGGATGCAAGAAAACTAGATAAAGTTAGTCTGCATGGCTGTATAGTGAAATGCGCAAATAACAAGCTTCTAATTTACAAAGAGGTTGCTGCTATATCGCAAGCCTCTATGCAGGTAAATAGCAGCCAAAAATGGGACAATAGATTTAATATTCAATTTGATGGATCCGATAAAGAACTAACGATTAGTAATTTATCTAAAGCAGATTATTTAAAAATCAAGGAGCAAATCGACTGTGATAATCTTGCTAAAATTAGCTATAATAACCATAAATCAATTTTATTTACTCTACCTGTAATAAAAAGACTTGAAAAAATAGTAGCCATACCCCATATATCTTATTATGATAGGAAAGAAATTGATGATAACATCAAAATTATTTTTGAACCGAATTTTATTTCGCGCTTTACCCATTTTATATAAAATATTTTAAAGAAAGAATTTTAATAATGAAAAATCAGAACAAACAAATTTTTAGCTGGATTTTAATATTCGTGCTCATGATGCTTACATTCAACTTCCTGCAAGGCCCCGGTCGTTCAAGCGCAGAAGAATTAGCATTTTCTGATTTTTTAATTAAAGTTGACGAAAAACAAGTAAATGAAGTAAAAATCAGCGGAAGAGACATTGAAGGTACGCTGACTAATGGCGGATCATTTTATACATATGCAACTAGCTATCCTAATCTAATTGACAAGCTAAGCAGTAACGGTGTGCGCTTTGAGGTTGTGCGCCCTGATACTAAAATGAACTCTTTATTAAGTATACTTATTGCTTGGTTCCCCATGCTGCTTCTAATCGGCGTATGGGTGTTTTTTATGCGTCAAATGCAAGGAGGCGGTAAAGGCATGGGCTTTGGTAAATCTAAAGCTAAAATGCTTTCAGAAAATGCTAAGAAAGTTACTTTTGCTGATGTTGCAGGGATTGATGAGGAAAAGGCTGAGCTCTCTGAACTAGTGGATTTCCTGCGCAACCCAGGTAAATTCCAGAAACTTGGCGGTAATATTCCAAAAGGTTGTTTGCTAGTTGGCCCTCCAGGAACTGGTAAAACTCTGTTAGCTAGAGCAATTGCTGGCGAAGCTAACGTTCCATTCTTTAGCATCTCTGGATCTGATTTTGTGGAGATGTTCGTTGGTGTTGGGGCTAGCCGCGTGAGAGACATGTTTGAACAAGGTAAGAAAAATGCCCCATGTCTTATCTTCATTGATGAAATAGATGCAGTTGGTAGAAAGCGTGGTAACGGTATGGGCGGCGGCCATGATGAGCGAGAGCAAACCTTAAACCAAATGCTGGTTGAAATGGATGGCTTTGAAGCAAATGAAGGCGTGATTATAATTGCCGCTACTAATAGGCCCGATGTACTAGACGCTGCTCTTCTAAGACCTGGCCGTTTTGACAGGAGAGTTACGATCTCACCTCCAAACCTTAAAGGACGCGAGGAGATTTTAAAAGTGCATATGAAAAAAGTGAAATTTGCTGAAGATGTTAGCGCAGAATATTTAGCTCGCGGTACATATGGATTCACTGGCGCGCAGCTGCAAAACTTGGTTAATGAAGCTGCATTATTTGCCGCCAGAAATAACAAAAAGATTGTTGATAATGAGGCTTTCGATCAGGCTAGAGATAAGATCATAATGGGTTCACCAAAATCTTATGCAATGACGGAGAAAGAGAAGAAGCTAACTGCCTACCATGAGGCTGGGCACGCATTGGTCAGCTTGTATGCGCCTGCGCACATACCGATACATAAGGCAACCATTTTGCCAAGAGGCAGCGCTCTTGGGGCAGTTCATTTCTTACCTAAAAACGATCAAGTTTCAAAAACTTTAGAGCAATATGAGTCCGAAATTGCCGTTAGCATGGGTGGCAGAGCAGCAGAGGTGATTATATTTGGCGAAAAGCAAGTAACTTCTGGTGCAGCCGGTGATATTCAGGCAGCAACAAATATTGCAAGAAGCATAGTTATGCGCGGCGGGCTTAGTAAAAAAGTTGGTAATGTGCAATATAATTATTCAGATAATGATTATGGCTCACCTGGAGTTTCGCAAAAAACTATGGAGATGATTGACTCGGAAGTTAAAAGATTAATCGATGAAGGGCATGCATATGCAATAAAAACCTTAGAAAAAAATATCGATGAGCTACATGTGCTTGCAAAAGGTTTATTAGAACATGAAATTCTGACTGAAAAACAGATAAAGCACTTATTGCTTGGAAATGATGTTAATAGTAAAAAAGAGGCTGTGTTTCCTATAGGATCTAAACCAGCTAAAAAGAAAACTGTGAAATCGGTTCCTCATAAAGATTCTGGAAGTGACGATACGGAAATTAAAGCTAAGAGCAAGCCTAAAAAGGATTCTGTAGTCAACTAGCAAGGAAGCGCCAAAAGAGTAGCCTATTGCCATGAGTAATAAAGAAACTATAGTTTTATTACATGGCATGATGCGCTCTAAAATTCATATGCGAAGAATGCAGCGTGTTTTGAGTTGCAAAGATATAATGTGGTAAATGAAAGCTATACATCATTGAAATATGATCTTGAAACTCTAGCTGATTTAATTTGAGATAAAATAAAAACTAGAGTAACCTCCTCCAGCAAAGTACATATTGTAGGCTACTCGATGGGTTATCTGCTCTCTCGAGTAATCATTAATAAATATACCCACAAAATTTAGGTCGAGTAGTTCTGGTTGGCGTTCCAAATAATGTAAGCGAGGTTGTTGATCTGATGAAAGAAAATAAATTCTACAAAAAAATCTTTGAGTCCGCTGGACAGCAATTAATAACTGATCAAAGCAATTTTATCATATTTTGGGTAAAATAGATTATGAGGTAGGCTGCATTGCTGGAACACTCAATATCTACTTACACGCTTTTTTTTTAGACAAAAAAGTGATGGTAGAGTTAATGTAGAAAGCATAAAACTAAAAAAATGAAGGATCATATCTCCTTATTTTGTGCACATTTTTATATGCCCTTCAGCAAAAACGTGCATAATATGGCTTTATGTTTCATTCAGACAGAGAATTTTAGCAACATATAGCGATTTACTGTAATTTTACACTCCTCTTTGTGTTAAATTTACAACTCGTTTACTCTTCTTTATAAATACCACTTATATTTTTAGCATATTTTTAGCATAATAGATATTAAACTGTTATACTTTAGTTAAGTATATAACTTAAATACACAACATAAGAGGTAGTAAGTATGGCAGATTTCAATGAAAATAAAAGAAAAAGTAGAAATACATTAAAGGAGATTTTAAAGCAATTAAAACCTTTGATTAAAAGAAGAGAAAAGGTAGAAGAAGAAATGTTTCCTCTAGAAAACACTTTAAAGATGCAATTCAACAAAAAAGAAGAATTAAATGAAAAGGATTTAAAAAAATACGCTGAATTAGAGAAAGAAAAATTTAGCATAATTCAAGAGGAAACTGAGATTAGAGAGCCGCATCTTAAAGAAATTATTACACAAAAAAATCGAACAGAATATATCGGTAATATAACGGAATACAAAGATTTTGGCAAGTATGATGTCATAATGGCTCACAACGTAAATAAAGATGAATTAACTACATATCTGAATGATATAGCTAGCGCCATAGGAAATTCAAAACCTAATCTAGGACACAAACAAATATCTGAAGAGCAGGTTGTTAGAAAAAATTCTTTAAGTAAGATGGGCAACTCTAGTGATACATTAGTCGCTGAAATGAAACAGCTCGCAGAAGCTCAGAAAAAAGAAAACAGAAAATCTGCTCTTGTTACTTTGGGCGCTTCATCTGGACAATTAATGGCAGACCTACGGGGTGCAGCTGCTGATAATGCAAAAAGAAAGAAAGCTGCAAAGACCTTACTTGCCCTCATCGAGGAGTCAATAGCAAAGGACGCAAAAAAAGAAAAGGCTACCCCTGCTGAAAAAACAAGTAAAATGAATACATTAAGAGGCTTTAAAAAGAAATCTAATTTAAAGAGCTCTTTGGAAGGGTTACCTACTAATGTTTTAGCCGGTCATGTTACAAAAGATGAATTAAAGCCAGTAAAACTTAAAAAATCTACTAAAAAAGAAAACAAATATGATACTATCAGAAGATTTAAAGATAACTTAAAGGCGATTCAAGAGTCTTTTGCAGAAAGTACGGCAGATAAGGAAAATAATAAGAAAGAAGGCAATAAGAAAAAGAGCGCCCTTAAGAAAATTAATGAAATGGGAACAAATCCACTTATGAATTCCAAAAAAGCAAGAAATAAATCTTCAACTACCAAGATTGGTGCTCTCAATACTCCAAGACCATCATCTGCGACAGTCGCTAGCAGAAATAACAATAAAGGAAGAGGCGGAAGAACAATGTAGATAAATGCATAATAGGCACGTACAAACTTTAAAAAGAGAGAGTTTTATACAAAATGGAGACTTTGCATATAATATAAGTGTGTAAAGATAAATTCAACCTATCTGGAAAGTGGATTTCCAATTGAGAAACGATCAATGCCCAGTTTCTAACTGGAGTAGTCCATTTCTTCAAAATTTTATTAAAAGCACAATATACCAATTTAGTCAAGGCATTTTCTTAAGAGAAAGCGCCTTTGCTTTTGGTATATTTGCCTACTATTCGATGCAATGGAGGAATGTTCAAATAGGTTAAATTTATTTTTAAGTATTTTTTCTGCAGTGCTAACTGTTCATTAGCAAAGCTCATGAATGATATTTTTATGATGTATTTTTTAAAATTAGCATCCTCTCCTTGTGTTGTTACTCTCCCAAAATTATCTCCCTAATTTAAACTTTCCCAATTAATTTTTGTGCACAACCTTAAAGCTGAGCCGAAAATTTTAAGTGAAAAGCTTGCGTTTCATCATAGCTTTTTTTGTGAATTGGGAATCCCCAATCAACTCTGATAGGTGCTATTTTTGTAACCCATGTAAAACCAAATCCAGCTGATGTTCTAAGCATCTTACTTCTGTGATAATCTTTCTTTGGAATTAATTTAGATTTTGCTCCCCACACGCAACCAGCGTCAAAAAACACTGAACCAGTTAGATCAAACTCCTTAGGCAATCCAAGTGGAAAATCCATTTGCGCAGAAAATGCATAATATTGATTACCACCAAGCCCTTCTTCAGAATCATCTTTTAATCTTGGCCCAATACCACCTGGTGCAAAACCACGAAGTGAATGATCACCTAAATTAAATCTATTATTGATTCTTACTTCCTTACGGTTATAGTTTGGATTGTTTTTGCTGTATAGACCCATAATATGTCCACCAGAACCAGAAAGCTTTAAAGTATATTTATTATTGATAAAAGACTTATACATTTTTATGTTGGCATCATGCTTTAAATATTTTACATCACCGCCAAGACCTGCATATTCTTGAGTTATATCTACAATAAAACCATCTTTTGTGTGTACTCTGCTATCTGTTTTATCTAAAGTAATAGTATGAGCAATACTTGAAGTTACAAATGTACCCATTTGCTGACTAATTGCTTTAGATATTTGCTTTAATTTTTCATCACCTTTTAGCTTGTCTTCTCTTAATGAATAGTCTAGAGAGTGATATAAATCATCCATGATTTCATAACCAAGAGTAAGAGACCCACCATACGAATATTGGCTATACTTCTTTTTACCACCGCCATCATCAACAAAACCGCTTCCCTTGCCATTTTCGCTTCTGAAGAAGCTAGTACCTAAAGAAAGGTTTTTATCCATAAAATTAGGGTCAGTAATACCACCACTGTAGTGAATACTGCTTTTGCCTACTTGAACTCCGGCATTTAAATATCTACCAGTTCCGATAAAGTTACGCTCTAGAAAATTAATTCTACCAAACATTCCTCCGGCAGTGTTGTAACCAGTCTGCAATGAAAATGAAGCAGTAGATTTTTCTTTAACTTTGATGTTCACATCATATCTGTCTGGCTTGTATGTTGGTGACATCTGCACTGACAATCTATGATCGAAATAATCTAAGTTACGAATATTCCTTTCGCCTTTGTCTAGATTATCTCTGTTAAAAACATCTCCTTCTGCAAGTCCAAGCTCACGGCGAATCACATGATCTTCTGTTTTTAAGTTGCCCTCGATATTTATACGATTAACAAATACTTTCGCTGCTTGATCTACAACAATAGTAACATTTGCAAGGCTATTTGCTCTGTCTGGTACAACCTCAGGAGTTACATTAACATGCGGATACCCTTTTGAGGCAAGGTGTTTTTCAATTTTTTCTGAAACTTTCTCCATTTCATCCATATTAAAAGTTTTGCCCTCTGAGTTTTTAATCAAGCCAGATATTTCGGAATCAGGTATTGCCTTTAATTTATTCTTCAAAGATATTTTGCCAAACTGATATTTATTCCCCTCATCAACAGAAAACACTAGAGTAAAGCCTTCGCTAGTTTTAGTAAGGTCTGCAGTTGCTGAGATTACTCTGAAATCTGCATAACCTACTGATTTATAGAACTGAGTTAGCTTTTGCTTGTCGAATTCAATACGGTCAGGGTCATAGCCATCATGCACTTCCATGAATCTAAACCAGCGCGACTCTCTGGTCATGATAATTGACTTAAGCTCTGAGTCTGTGTAGCTTTTATTACCAACAAATGCAATCTTTTTGATGGTAGTTTTAGGTCCCTCATGAATTACGAACACAACCTTAGCGCGGTCATTATCAAGATAAGTTACTTCCTCTTTCACGCGAGCAGAGAATCTAGCTTGCCTTTTATATAGCTCATTCAGCCTGTTTACATCTTTTTTAAGCTTCCAGATAGTAAGAGTATCGCCAGGAGCTGTATGGACTGTATCTGCTAGCATCTTGGTGCTTAGCTTGTAGTTTCCATCGAACACTATGCTACTAATGAACGGCATTTCTTCTACGCGAATCTTCAGAGTCCCTCTGTAAAAAGTAACAATCACCGCCTTGAATAGGTCTGTATCATATAGAGCTTTTACAACAATATTCCTGGTTTCGTTTCTATATATATCGCCAACTTTGACGCCCATATATTCTTCGATAGTTGAAAGTTCAACGCGCTTATTACCAACAATATTGATCTTTTTAATAAGATATTGCGAATCAGATTTGCTATCCGCAAATGCAGTATTTGCAAATATCATTAGCGCAAATGCTATTGCTAATTTTAATAAATTCTTCACAAGATTTCCTCTTTAAATGAATTAAAAATTTCTATTATCTGCTAACAATATAATCGGGCTAGCCAAATACTGCAACAAATAACTTTAAATTTTTATATCATCCCTAGCAAAAAAAACAAGACATATTATAAATAACTTCAAATAAAATAGAATTCTTTACTAGCTGTAGTTTTTTTGTTATAATGTGTGCTCAATTTTATTTTAGGTGATATGAAAGAGCAACAATTAAACACAAAATCTATTGCGCGCATAGCTTCGGTTCAGGCGTTATATCAATATGAAGACGATAAAACCAATGCGGATATTGAAACCATAATCATGCGAATAATTGACTTCTACAAGGGAAAGTCAATTAAAGAGGATTATGAAAGTCAGCTGCCGAGTAATGTTAAAATTAAGCCAAGCTATAAGTTTCTTAGAGAGCTTACGGAATATAGTTTTGAAAATACTGCAGAGATTGACGATGTTATCAAAGATTACCTAACTAATAATTGGACTCTTGAAAGCCTGCCAAAGCTGCTTCTTTCTATTTTAAGAGTGGCAATTGCGGAAGTGAAATATTTCCCAGAAACTCCAAAAAATGTTATAATCAGTGAATATACAGATATCGCCAGCAACATGCTAGATGATTCTGAAATTGGCTTTGTTAATTCTGTTCTTGATAAATTTTGTAAAAAATAAATATGTCAGCATCTTCAGGATATAGAGGGAAATTCACCCGAGTTAAAACTGCAAAAAGGAGAAAAACTTCTTCGACTAATTGGCTACAGCGTCAACTTAATGACCCCTATGTTGCGAAGTCAAAAATTGATGGGTATAAGTCTCGCGCTGCATATAAATTACTAGAAATTCACGAAAAATTTGACCTTTTAAAGCGTGGTAGTAATGTAGTGGATCTTGGCGCTGCTCCAGGCGGGTGGAGCCAGGTGGCAGCAAAAATTGTTAAGTCTGATGCAACTGATTCGAAAAATAAAGTAATAGCTATTGACCTGCTTGAAATGGAGCCGATAGCTGGGGTTGTTTCTTTCCAAAAAGATTTCTACGAGCCGGATGCAAAACAAATTATCCTTGAGAATTTGGATGGTGAGCTTGCGGATATTGTCCTTAGCGACATGGCAGCAAACACTACGGGCCATAGCCCGACCGATCACTTGCGCATTATGGATCTATGCGAGAACGCACTTGTCTTTGCCCTAACAATCTTAAAACCTGGCGGATCTTTTGTGGCAAAAGTATTTAGAGGAGGAGCAGAAAATGAGCTTCTGCAAGTACTCAGGCAGAACTTCAAAACCATCAAGCACTTC
>JAHDBQ010000005.1 GCA_020630305.1 Alphaproteobacteria bacterium
CACCTTGAGTATCAAGGGCACCACGTACTATATGATATTTAACACCTGGAAGATCTGGAACTCTACCACCCCTAACTAGAACAGCTGAGTGCTCTTGCAGATTGTGCCCCTCACCCGGGATATAAGCATTCACGTACTCACCGTTACTTAGACGCACTCTTGCAATCTTACGAAGCGCTGAGTTTGGTTTCTTAGGAGTTACAGTTTTAACTATAACACACACACCTTTTAAGAAAGGATTCGACTTAAGAGCCGGAGAATTACTTTTCTTGGTCTTCGATTTTCTACCGAATCTAACCAATTGATTGTTTGTTGGCATTATTAAATATCTATTTCTAAATTTAAAAATAAGGGCCTAACCATTGCTTATTGAAGCGACATAGCCCAACTTTATACAAAAATTTTCAGCAACTATACCTAATTTTTTCTCACTTGGCAAGCGTTTTATTCAAAGAAAAAAACAATAATTTCATTTTTTACAAAAATAAATACTTGAAAATGTTGCATTACCAGCACTTTTGGGGTAAATATTTTATACGTAATTTTTTTAATGCAAACAAAATGCTAGATATTTTTTACCATTTCTATGGCCTCAACCAAAAAGCTTTTATTTATCTCAATAAAATTCTAAATATTGGGTATCTGCCAAATATCTTATATTATATTTCTGAAATATTTTCTATTCAAAATTTTGCTGTTATATATATTTTGTTTTGCCTCTATTTTTATTTTCAAGTGAAAAAATCACCACAACCTAATCAATATTTCTCAAGAATCTATCAGGAAACGGTAAAAATCGGCACTTGCTACGCAATGTTTGGATTCACTTTTGCAGCTATAAAATTTTCTGTAAATCTACCACGTCCATATTGCTCACTTCCCCTTGATACTTTCAAAACAATCGAAGATTTATCTAACGAAAGGTGCCTTTCATCATTCCCAAGTGCCCACACTGGCCTTGCGATAATTGTTAGCTACTTCATTTGGCCACATATAAAGCAGCACCAAAAAGTGCTATGCGCCTTGATGATTTTAATTGTCGCTCTATCTAGAATAACACTAGCTATGCACTACCCTGCAGATATAATCTACAGCGCACTAGTTAGCACATTCGTGATATATCTATCTAAATTCTTATGCAACTTATTACAAGTAATTATCATTAATCCGATAGAGAAAATTATTTTTCGTTTGCTTTTTTAATACAAAAATGTTAATTTACTTTTCATAAAAACTTACAAAATACGCTAGAGGAGTTATCATTATGAAGGGGGGAATATTTAAAACATTGTCAAGAGCAAATAGCGCACCGGCTGGAATAAAGCACCCGGGAAAAGTAAAACAAACTACTTCAAATTGGCCTCCAGCAATACCTGGGCGAGATGAAATTGATAATCACTCAGATTCGCTAAAAGATAATACACAGAGAAAAACAAGTAACCCAATGCCCGTTGAAAACTTCGCCTACAGACCCCAACTAATAAGTAGCTCTGATAGTGGAGATGTAAAAATAATGGCATACTCGTATAACCCAGAAAAAATAGCAAGAAGTACAACTCCAATTCATGACTACAGAAGCTCTGACTCTGAAATCCCTAATCCTGAAAGCACTAATAATGCAGATCAAGCAAACCAAGAGGATACAAACGACTTGGTAGCTAATTATATCTCAGAAGGACAGATATTTCCATTCGATGAAGATCAACCTACAAGCAACACAACTTCGAGCACTTCTAGCGAAGAAGAAAAAACACCTCCTAAAATTAGGAAAAACACACCTAAACAAATAGTTCCAGCACCAATTGAAGAAGGAATAATTTTCTACTCAAGCTCAGAAGATGCTTCAGAAGATGAAGAAATATCCACGCAGACAAAATTATACAATGCTATGGAAATAATTGGGCTAAATGCAAATTCTAAACAACAAAACCAAAACTCGCTTTTAGGTGATGCAGAACAGAATAATGCACCGCATAATGATAGCTTCTTTGAATCATCAGATAGTTTTGAAGGCATTTTTCCAATGGATCATTAAGTTTAAACCTGCATTACAACTAATCAAGAAATATTTTTATATTAACCTTTGCTTATTAGGTAAAAATAGTGTATGATTACTCATTCTTTATAAGACATACAATTAGTAGATAACATCAAATGAACAAAATATCTTTTGTTAAAATGCACGGCCTAGGGAATGATTTCGTTTTTATTCTAAGAGACGATCTACCGCAAGGTGCAAATATAAACGATTTTGCGAGATTAATTTCAGATCGCAAGCTTGGCGTAGGCTGCGATCAGTTCATTGTTTATGCATATAAAGCAACTGATGTTATCGAAATGAAAATTTTTAACCAAGATGGCTCGGCAGCCCTTGCTTGCGGCAATGCTTCAAGGTGTTTGTCTAGCTTGATATATCAGCAAACCGGTAAAAAAAATATTACTTTAAATGTAGATGGAAGGCAGGTATTGTGCGTATATGAAAGCGACAATGCCATAAATGTTGATATGGGAGCAGTTAGCTTTGATGCGCCGTGGATGCCTAAAGCAGAGAAATTATGGGACATAGCGCAAAGATATTCCATCGAACCGAAGGAAATGATCTGCGTGGATGTTGCCAACCCACATTTAGTTATCTTTACTAAATTATCAGATATTGATCAGGTAATTATCGGAGAAACAATGCAAGAAATAGAGGTTTTCCAGGATGGTATAAATGTAAACTTCGTTCAAATTGAAAATGGAGAAATAAACCTAAAAGTTTGGGAACGCGGAGCCGGCTTTACCCTTGCCTGCGGTAGCGGCGCTATTGCCAGTTTTGCTGCAGCTAATAAGCTTGGATATGCTACAAACAGCGCTAGAGTAAATTTTGAGCTTGGATCGCTAAAAATGCTAAAGCAAGATGAATCTATTATAATGAATGGGCCTGCAACAACTTTATTTAAAGGCGAGTTTCACTATGAATAAAGATCAACAACAAGTTGTTACTTTCGGGTGCAGACTGAATATATATGAAAGTGAAATTATTAAAAATAATCTTAAGCAAGAAAATTGCCAGGATGCAGTTGTATTCAATACCTGCGCAGTTACTAAAGAGGCTGAAAAGCAAGCGCGTCAAGCAATTCGTAAAATGAAAAAGCAGAATCCGGATAAGAAAATTATCGTTACCGGTTGTGCTGCGCAAAATACTCCAGAGATGTTCTCTAAAATGCCAGAAGTTGACAAGATTCTTGGCAATGAGGAAAAACTCTCAGCAAGTAATTATCAATTCAACGGAGAGCGCGTTATTGTTAACGATATTATGTCTATTAAAGAAACTGCAAACCATATGATAACAAGCTTTGAAGGCAAGGCCAGAGCTTTCTTGCAGGTACAAAATGGCTGCGACCATCGCTGCACTTTCTGTATTATACCTTATGGTCGCGGTAATAGCAGGTCGGTTCCGATTGGCGTTATTGTTGATCAGGTCAGGAACTTAGTAGCTGAAGGATATAAAGAAGTCGTGCTTACCGGAGTAGACGTTACAGCCTATGGTAGCGACCTTCCAGGATCACCTAGCTTTGCGCAGATGATTCGCAGGCTACTAGGGCTTGTACCCGAACTGAAGCGCCTGAGACTCTCTTCAATTGATGTTGCCGAAATTGATGAAGATTTGTTTGATCTTATGGCATACGAAAAGCGCCTAATGCCGCATTTTCACATTAGCCTGCAGGCTGGTGATAATATGATTTTAAAAAGAATGAAAAGGCGCCATAACAGGCAACAGGTTCTTGATTTTTGCCATAAAATGCGAGCAAAAAGACCAGAAGTGTCTTTCGGCGCTGATATAATTGCTGGTTTTCCTACAGAGACCGAAGAGATGTTTGAAAATACGCGCAAGCTAATTGCCGAAGCAGGACTGCAATATTTACATGTTTTTCCATATTCTGAAAGAGAAGGAACCCCAGCTGCAAGAATGCCTCAAGTTGCTATGAATATTAGAAAGAAAAGGGCTGCTATACTGCGCGCAGCAGGTGAAATAGAGCTGCAAAAATTCTTCAAGCGCAATGCGGGTTTTGATGCTAATTTATTGGTAGAAAAAAATAACATTGCACACACCGAGAATTTCATTCCGGTTAAGCTAGATGGGAATTTTAATACAGGCGAGCTTGTGAAAGCAAAACTTGTTGAATATAATAAAGAATATATGCTTGCTAAAATAGCATAAAGTTATTAGTATCGTATAATTATATTTTAGTTTCTAAAAAAAGCGGGAGAAATTATGAATGTTTTAAAAAAATTTGCAGTTATAGGCGCAGGCAGCTGGGGCACGGCTCTTGCTTGCATTGCAGCCAGAGCAACCGGTGGATGCATTTTATACTCCTTAAGCAAAGAGGATGCCAAGCAAATAAACGAAGAGCATAAAAATAGTAACTATCTTGGCAATACTCTGCTGCCAAAAACCATAGAAGCTACAAATGATTTTAAAAAAGCGCTCGAAGCTGATGTAATAATACTAGCAACTCCATCCGATGCTTTTGAGACAACCATCAAAAAACTAAAAAAGCTGAATATTGAAAAGCATAAAGTTCTGCTGATAGCAACAAAAGGATTATGCGCAAAGCCTGTTCAGTTATTTTCTGAATTTTTAGAAGGTAATTTAGAGAATCAGTTTGGATTTATTTCTGGCCCTAATTTTGCTAAAGAGGTGGCTGAGAATAAATTTTCTTCTATCACTATCACTTCAAAAAATATTGAACTTGCTTCAAAAATAGCTACAAAATTAACTACCGAAAATTTAGAGGTGACTATTTCTTATGATATAATAACTGTACAAATTGCCGGTATTGTTAAAAATATCATCGCCATCAAAAGCGGTATTGATCAAGCAAAAGGCGGAGGCGAAAATGCGAAGGCTTGGCTAGTTAGCAAAGGCCTAGAGGAAATCTCTCTAATTGCAAATGCGCTCGGTGGCAACCCAGAATCCCTAACGCTTCCAGCTGTGATTGGTGACCTTGCATTAACTAGCTACTCTAATACATCAAGGAACACCAAATTTGGCTATGACTTCCATAATAACAAATACTGCCATAATTTTCTAAAAAACTATCCAAGCCTTGTGGAAGGCGTGAATTCAGCGCGCTTGCTTAAAGAAGTCATAAAAAAACATAATCTAAAATTACCAACAATTTCTTCTGTAATTGATCTGGTTTAAATCACTTTCTTCTTATGAAACTACATATCATTTCTATTGGAAAATTATCAGATTCTTTTGCAGATATTTGTAAAAAATATCAAAAAATGACTAGCTGGGATATAAAAAATATCGAGCTACCTCATTCAAAAAAATCTGATATAAATGAAATAAAAAAAGATGAGGCGAATAATATTCTCAAGAAGATTCCAGAAAAATCATACGTTATTGTACTTGATGTAAAGGGAGGGCAGCTGGGCAGCATAGAATTTAGTAAATTATTACAGAAGCAAATGCTTAATTCAAAAGAAGTTACCTTTATAATTGGCGGTGCGTTTGGCCTAACTGATAATGTTCTTGAAAAGGCGCATAGCAGAATTAGTTTATCGGCAATGACGCTACCGCATCAATTTGCCAAAACCATCCTAATGGAACAAATATACAGAGCGTTTAGCATCTTAAACAACCATCCATATCACAAATAAATCTATATCGCAAACAGCCAGAATCAACAAAGAAAAAACTTTCATAGTAGCGAACTTGTAACAAGTAGTGTTATTCTTTAATTTGAATCGCATTCAAAGCTTCACATCAATATAGTTTTGCTGTCATAATAGGAAGGCCTGATCTGTATGTAATGTTTAGGCTTCCTTTTGGAATGTATTTTAATAGCGGTGTTTTATAGTGTCTAAAAAATCTAATGCAAATTTGTATAATAATTCAGCTGGTGACTTTATACCAGTTGTTTGTCACTATGACGAGAATACTCTACTTACTCGAAATGGAGAGCTAGTACAAACTATTGAAATAAAAGGCCTTGGCGCTGATAACATTAATACCAATCTAATGAATCTTCGCGCAGCAATCCGCAAGGCAATTGCTGAGTCATCAACTAATAGAGAACTTGCCTTCTGGGTGCACACGATAAGACGCAAGGGAAATCTCGATGATGAAGCAAAATATTACGGTTTTTTTGCAGCAAATTTACATGATATCTGGAGCAGAAAGAATTTCTGGCAAGATAAATTCATAAACAGATTATACATAACAATAGTCACCAAACCTCTTAGTTTAAAATGCAGAAACGCAACATCTATAATCAGATCATTTTTTGCCGGTCGCGTTAAAAAAATAGAAGCAAACCATTTAACAAAATCATTTGAAAAAATATCATCAGCAACCGAAAACATAGTTAAAATGCTATCAGATTATGGCGCTAAGAAACTTGGCATATACGCTGAAAACAATAAATGCTACTCTGAACCGATATTTCTTTATAATAAAATTGTTCATCTTAATGAAAATGAATGCGAGCTGCCAATTTCTGATATATCCTCAGTACTTGATTCACATAAATATGCAATAGGTAATAATAAGATAGAAGTTATTGATGAGAAAAGCAAAAAATTTGCCTCTATTTTTTCATTCAAAGAGTATCAAGAAATACCAGCAACTATGTTAAATAAATTCCTGCATATTCCTGTTGAAATGATAATGACAGAAGTGTTTTACTTTATCGACAAAAAAGAAATCGCAACAGACTTCAAGGATCAAAAATATATTTTAGGCCTTGGAGGAGACAAAGATTTATATAAATGGAAAGCGCTAGATAAGCTTGATACTACAAAAATGAAAGATCGCTATTGCCACCAACAAATTTCATGTATGATATTTGCTGAAGATACTAAAACATTAGATTTTCATTTGCACCAAGCGTCCGAAGCACTTTCTAACCTCGGAATTATGCATGTTAAAGAAGATATTGGCATGGAAAGAGCCTTCTGGGCTCAGCTACCTGGGAATTTTTCTTTCTTATCGAGAATCAAGCCAGCGCCAATTGACAATGTAGGGGCTCTCGCTTCACTACATAATTATCCAACAGGCAACCAATATTGCCCTTGGGGCAAGGCGCTTACGCTACTTAGAGCCGAACATGGCGCGCCTTATTTTATGAATTTCCATGACCAAACAGAAAAAGGCGTAACGTGCATATTTGGTGATAAAAAATCTGGCAGAACGACTTTGCTTAACTTTTTGCTATCTGAGGCAGATAAATTTTATCCGACCACATTATATTTAACAGATGTAATGGATTCCGGTATTTATATTAAAGCAAGAGGTGGTAAGTGGTTCCAAAGAAAAACCAATATGATTAACCCCTTAATTTGCGATGATACAGAAAGCAGCAAAGAATATTTATTCATGTTTTTTAAGATAATTGCTAAACATTTCTTTGATCCAATGTCGCCCGCGCAACTTAAAGAATTGCAAGAAATTAGTAACAGCGTGTTTGAACTACCAAATGAGAAACGAAAATTATCAGAAATAATAGCTAAGATAAAAGACAAAAGCGGAATGATAAAAGAACGCCTTGCAGATTATGCAAAAGATGGTGAACATTATGGTGTTTTTGAAACTGAAGGTGAAAAGGAGATAGAATTAAATGAAGGAGATCTGGTCGCGCTGAATTTACAAGATTTCGATGATTATGCTTACAAAGAAAAAAACTATCCTAAAGAAAAAAAATATATCAAGCAGTTTAATTATAAATTAAATACATTACGGGCAGTAAAAGCAGCTATTATGCTATCTGCGCAGAATAAATTAGAGAGTATCTCTGAGGGGCCAAAAATATTTGCCGTAGATAACCTAAATAAAATCTGCTTCCTTGAGCATTATGCAGATATCGTCTCTTTTGCAGCTAATAGAACATCAAGATCAGATAATGTATTTGTTTTCAACGTAAATACAGCAAAATTAATCAAATTAGTTGATGGGGAAATCCAGCAACCATGGACAGAGCAATTAAATACAAAAATAATTTTATCTTCGAATAATGCAAATGAGGGATTGAAAAAAGTTACGCATATTAGCAATGAAGAATATCAAAAAATTCTTGACTTCAAAACAGGATATTATCAGTTCCTTGTTATGCAAGATGAAAAAATGGTTTCCACTGAGCTCAGCATTGGATCTTTGCCTGGTATTGTTAAAATATTATATGCTGAAGATACAGAAATTAAACAATATAAAAAGATCGTCAAAGAAACTGGCGATGAAAAACCAGAGGACTGGGTAGAATCTCTTTACAATGAATTTGACGGCGCGGTGTGAGCATCATGATAAAAAGAATTTTATTGCTAATTATTATTTTAACATCAAGCTGCGCGCAGGCAAACTTTTTCGAAGAGTTAGGTAATTGTTTTGCAGACCCTTGTAACTGCGGTAATGTAGACGGGAGAGTAGATGAAGTTTGGGGGCAAGCTAATCAGCAGGCAAGACCAAATCAAAAGCCAAATAACCTTTGCCCACCATACAATAAAAATAGTGGCAGAGAAGACCATACATGCTTAGTAAGACCAAAAGACCAATTCACAGGTGAAACAATTCCATATCCGACATTTGGTTATTATTCTAATTTATGTGCAGAAGAAGCCCCAGAATCTACATATTTTGAGCCAAAAATTAGAGTACGAGGTCAGCAATGTAATGTTTTTGGTTGTTGGACCGAAAACCATTTACTTCGCTTTGATGGAGGCTGCGTAACAATGGCCGGAGGATATCTTTTTCCGCTGCACAGAATGTGCGCTAGGATCGCCATGCCTGGGACTGAGGGAAGAGGCAAAGAAGGAGATGCAAATTATGTAGCGCCGCAAAGCCCGGACCCTGGATATACAGCTGGAAAGCATTTAAGCTATGAAGGCGAATTATTAGATGATGAAAAAATAACACTCACTGATGGCACAGAAATATTAGTAGCTATGCCAAAATTATGCGCCTATAACGACCCATCTTTCTTAGACTTTGATGAAGGCATTGACTTCATGGATGTAAATCCAAATTACCAACCATCTCACAAAACAGATCAAACACATCCAGTTATGCAAGTTATTATTTCGATAATAAATACTGGAGCAGATCTTGCAAATATTTTACCAACAATATTAGGTTCTTTGAGTGAAAAAGGCGCGGAAGAGTCAAATGGATTTGGCAAGGTCATATTAGAAGTACTTGCTGGTATTTTTAAATTTCTATCTTTTATTATAGAGATACTAGGTGATGCAGTAGCTGGTTTTCTAACAGAAATTGGCAGAATTAATAATGTTGTAAAAGATAAAAAATATGGCTGCGTAAATATACCGCAAGGTCCTATGCCTCCGCCTTATGCAGGTACTATCAACCCTGTTTTTCCAACAATTTCTATGCAAAGAATATGCCCTGTAGCAGAAATTGATACTAAAGATGAAAATGGAGATATTATAAACGAAGCAGGTCTGCCGATAAAATCATATGAGAATGACCCATGCGTCAATCCGAATTATTTAGTTGATCTTAGAGCTAGAAATAATTATATACATAATAGCGTTCGCGTTGGATTCGATGATTATATTCCGCTTTGCGGCAACAACACAAACACTGCAAACATAGACCCTACGCAAGATGATTCGTGTGTGAGTATTGACAATGTTCCAGCAGCAACCCCTTCTATTATTCATGCCACTAATAATGGCTCTGATATTTTGCCAAAATGCGCGCCCGGCGTTGAAGGTTCTTGCGTGAGTACTGTTATAGATTGTGTAGATTGCCAGAATGATAATAAAGGCTTTAGAGTGATTTATGCAATTAAAACTGGAGATATTATTGTACCTAGCCCATACTACACTCACGACTACCCTGATTGTGGTTCTGCAGATAATACTGGCATTGCTTGCCAAATGGTCTGGGGGATAAATGCTCTGCCATTCAAAGATATTGTTCTTGAGCACAAAGCCGGCGATAGCTCCACTTATTCTGAAACGGGAATTGAAGAAACCGTAACTGTTAATTTCACAAATAAAGATGGAATCGCAACTCCTTACATAATAAATGCAGCAATTACTGGAGCTAGCCAATTAAGCCCAGCTACAAGCCAGCAACAAGAGCCACACCAAATATGTGCAGTAGCCGCTACAAATGATTATGGATTTATTAATTGTGTAGAAAGAGCTCCAGTTCCGGAAATAAGTGTTTACGAATGCGGCTCAGAACATTCAACTTGCTCCAGCACTCACTTTCATCCGAACATGACCCTTGGTATGCATGCTTCATATATTACTCTAAGACAAATTCCTGGTGGAGGAGTAGAAGAGATATGGAACACTGATTCTCTTTATACAACATTACCATTATTTTCTGAGCCTGGAGGCGCAGGTAACTTCCAGAGCAGAAAATATGAAGATACAATATTCCTTGGCTCTAGCTTTAATGCATTTGTAACAGATGAGACACTAGTTTCTGAACCATTCCCAAGAAGAGAGGGTGATGAGCACAATCTTACACCAACTACATATTTAGCTGACTATGTAAATGTAAATAATGGTGACCCAATTTATCCGCTTGACAAGAGTGGTGATGATTTTACATTAAAGCCTAACGCAACTTATTATGGAGGCTTGCAATACGTGGCGAGAGCCTATCAGTTTGGTGGCAAATATATGTGCGCTAATCCTGTTGATTCAAAAAAATGCACGCCGGAAAATAATGAAAATTGTGTTCTAAGTAGGCTACTAAATACTGATGTTGTTGATTGTCAGGTCTTTCAAAAGAAGGCTAGAGAAAAAAATGGCCTAGATATTTGCGGTAGCACAAGCGATAGCTGCATAATAAATGATTCTATTAGTGACAGTGATGGTAATTCAATAGATATCAAGAAATGTACACCAAGTACAGGTCAGCCATATTTTTGTTACGATCATGATGAAGAAATATGCGTTGTTTCATTAAAATCTGAGGACAGAGTAATTCCATCACCTGCACTTGGCGACCAGCTAGAACCAAATCAACGTTATGAATTAACTTATCAAACTAACTACAATAAAAATCTTTTTGTAGCGAGAACCAAAACGCCGCTAGAGATGGGGCTATGTATCGCTATTCCAAAGGCAAGGTGTAACTCAGTAACAGAAGATAATATGACTTGGAGTGCAGCAAATCTTGGAGAAACCTCCTCAGGCAGCTGCATAGGTAATTTCATAATGGAAGGAGATCCTGACTATGAACGCTATTGCGGCCCTAATAGCAATTTAAATGGGGCAGTTTTAAGCAGGATTCCAAGAGACACTGCAGACCCTAGCAAAAAGATTATTCGCTGCGTTGCTCCGCCACCTGCTGGGCCGTAATCGTAAGAATTACTTGAATAAAAACTATTACAAATATACAACTAGGCTGCAATTTTATTAATAAATAATTACTTTGTATTGTGTTTGCGCGTTTGTTTATACGCTAGAATTAAATTAATTGAACTATAATTTTAGGAATAAAATCATGAAAAGCTATAATTTTACAACTAATGACATTGCGGAATATGTTGATAAGCATAAAGATGCAGAAAACCGTAATGTAAATAACCTATTAGTTTTACATTCGCAAGCACATGCTCCAGGTTTAAAGGCTTTAAATGAAGTTTTAGATTATGCACACAATATCAAAGATGTAAAAGAAGCTTGTCAGGTGCTATTATTAAATGACCTTAGAAGATTATGCATGATTGACTTAGAAGAATTATACAGAAAAAATAAACTTGAAGAGCCAACTTACCAAGATTATTTCCTCAATGAATTAGACAAATCTGTAAAGCAACAAGCAGGTGAATATAGATATTTTCTTCAAAGTATTGCTCATATAAAAGACACCGAATCAAGGCCTGAGAAAATTACCGCGCACGCATTAATGCATTTATCTAATCCGGCAATTACACTAGATGTTTTTAAAGGGGAAATTACAAGAGTTCAAAATTCATATATCGAAGCTACAAAGGAACAAACTAGAAAGGACATGGAGCGTTGCAACAACATAATATTTAGAAATCCTGATGGTAAAAGAAGAAAAATAACCGCTGAGGAATTATATAACTCTGATGATCTTGCATTAACTGGCGAACAAAGGGAATTTATAATTACATCATGGCACCAAGGACTGTTCAATACTGGATGGTCTGCATTAGAATGCAAAAATATGATAAATATAACTGAACAAGATAAATATAATTATGTAGGAGCAACCAACCAACAAAACAGAAATGATATTGTAATAGATGCATATAACAATAGCAAAGTATGCGTATATAATAATTCAACAAATATTATTAGAGATTTCGATAATCCAGCTGATACGATTGATTGCTTAGATGCAGCCCTGAGAGTAGATATCACTTATCTGAAAAATGATAGTTTTATTCCAGGATGCGCTAGTGGAAAAACAGAAATATCAATTGAATTAAATGAACTAAGCGCAGAATTTAAATTAGATTTACCCAAGAAATTTGTAACTGAATATGCAAAAGTTGCAAAGGGAAAAAAGCGTCAAACATTATCAAACTATATTAACCAGAAGGCTAACATGAGTGAACAATCTAACCTGAATCGAGAGCAAATAAATATATTAAAAAAATCTTTGCTAGATTCCTATGATGCTTACAGTGAGAAAAACACTGGTAATCCGCTGAATCAAATCTTGCATGGGGAAGGTTATTCTTTAAAAGAAGCATCGATAAACCGAATTCATAAAGAAACTAAAATAGATAAAAATACATTACGTGATATTCTGCACGATGCACTAAAAGAAAGAAGGCCCAGCCAAAAAGAGAAAGGCACCAGCATT
>JAHDBQ010000006.1:0-11109 GCA_020630305.1 Alphaproteobacteria bacterium
GAATCTGTTCTTGATATGGCATGCTATCTCAACAAACTAAATATAGTACAAATTGTGCTTGAAAAATACCAAGGTAATTGGTCAAAGCAAGAATTAATTAATGCTGGAACAAAGGCAGAAAATAATAGTAATGACGAGATTGTAATTTTAATTTCTGATTCACTTAACAATGTTCAGTGGGAATATAAAGCTTGTATGGATATAAAGGAAGAGCATACATTAAATGATGATCCTGAGAATTTATCACCTAATGATAAAGATGAAAAAGTATCTGAAATATTTGTTGCAGGTGATTATTATAGTTCTTTGGAGTAATGCTTGCACCGGTAATCCTTGAGTTGCTTTGTTATTATTGAATTTTTATAGCAATTGATTTATTCTTGACATACTTTGTAAGATTTTGTAATATATACCAATTCAATTAAATTGGAGAGATGAAAATGGAGTCAAACCAATCATACTTGTTTAAAGATAAAAGGTTTTTGCCTTTATTCATAGTGCAGTTTTGTGGTTGTTTTAATGATAGCATATTAAAACATGCTTTGATTATCTTGGTGACATATAAGCTGAAAAAAGAGCTTAATGTTGACCCTTATTTTCTTGTGATGCTGGCAAATGTTTTATTTATCCTTCCATTCGTTATTTTTGCTAGTATTTCTGGGCAAATAGCAGATAAGTTTGAACGCGTAACAATTGTTCGTATTATTAAGGTAATAGAAATAGGCATAGTTATGTTAGCTAGCTATGGTTTCTGGCATGTTAATCTGCCAGTTTTATTTGCCTGCATTGCATTAATGGGGGTTCATTCTACTTTCTTTGGGCCACTAAAATATAGTATAATACCTGACCAAATGAAAAAAGATGAGCTACTAACTGCTAATGGCTATGTAGAAGCGGGAACTTTCCTTTCTATATTAATAGGTACAATGCTTGGCGGTATCTATAACGATTATAATACCCTAATTATGATTAGTGCTTATATTATTGCAGTTGTTGGGTTTATTGCTAGTTGGTTTATGCCTAAATCAAATAACTATAACCCAGATATTAAACTAAATTTTAATTTTTATCGGGAAACTATAGATATGGTTAAATATGCTGCTTCTAAAAAGCAAATATATATGGCAATTCTAGGTATTTCGTGGTTTTGGTTTATTGGCGCCGCTATAATGTCGCAGATTCCGCATTACGCGCACAATACTCTGGGGGCTAATCAAAATGTTTCTAATTTATTCTTTGCTACATTTTCAATTGGTGTTGGTGTGGGATCATTCTGGTGTAGTAAGTTGTTTGGTAATAAAATAACTACTAAATATGTATTCCTGGCTGCTCTGGGGATTAGTTTTGTAAGTATTGATTTATTCTTTGCAAGCCGCATTGCAAGCATTAGCCACGAGCCTGAGCAGCTCAAGACAATATGGCAGTTTTTATCAAAAAAACATTACTGGAGAATACTAGTAGACTTATTTTTGCTTGCTGCAATTAGCGGTCTTTATGTAGTACCACTTTTTGCGCTAATGCAACAATTTATATCGCCAGCACATAGAAGCCGTGTGATTGCAGTGAATAATTTTATAAACTCTATATTTATGGTAGCTTCTACTGCTGTTCTTTCTTTCTTGGTTTACATGGAGTTTTCGATTCCAATGGTAATTTTATTCATAGGGGCTGTGAATTTAGTTGTTGCTATGCATATTTATGAACTAATCCCTGATTCAAAGGTTGTTCCTCTTAAAGTATGGAGAGTGCTATTTAAAGGGATGTTTGAGAATTTTTACACGGTAGAAGTAAAGGGTCTTGAAAATTACGAAAAAGCGGGAAAGAGAACAGTGATTGTTGCGAATCATTTATCGTATTTAGATCCGGCCTTGATTGCTACTTACGTACCAGATGAAATTAAATTTGCTATTAATCTTGGTGTTTCTAGAGAATGGTGGGTGAGGCCATTTTTGAAAATTGTTAAAACATATCCACTAGATCCTAATAATCCGATGGCTATTAAAAGCCTAATTGAAGAGGTAAAAAAAGACAAAAAAATTGCGATTTTTCCGGAAGGTAGAACCACTGTAACGGGCTCATTAATGAAAATATATGAAGGGCCAGGAATGATAGCAGATAAAGCTGGTGCGACGATTCTGCCAATTAGGGTAGAGGGGACGCAATTTACTATCTTTTCTAAGGTGCGTAAATTAATGAAGGGTAAATTTAGGTTCCGCAGGATAATTACAATTACTGTCCTTCCACCTGTTAAATTTGACGTTCCTGATGATCTTGGTATAAGAGAACGTAGAAAATTCATAGGTGAAGCGTTATATGACATAATGACTGAGATGTTGTTTGAGAGCTCAAAATATAAAGAAACATTGTTCCAAGGGCTTATTAATGCTACAAAAATTTACGGCACTAAACCAGTAATAATGGAAGATATTGATGCCAACAGGGCAACATATAAAGATATTTTGCTTAAGTCTTTTGTGGTTTCTCAGCTTGTTTCTAAAAGTACAAAGCCAGGTGAGATTGTAGGGTTAATGCTACCTAATATGGTTGGTAGTATGATAACTTTCTTCGGCATCCAGGCGGCTGGAAGGGTGCCAGCTATGATGAATTTTACATCTGGTGCTTCAAATATAATATCCGCATGCGAAACGGCGCAAATAAAAACATTATATACTTCGCATAAGTTCATTGAAAAAGCCGAGCTTCAAGATTTAATAAAATCAGTTCAGGAAGCTGGGATCAATGTTGCATTCTTGGAGGATTTAAGAAAAGATATAAATGTGGTTATGAAATTAAAAGGCCTTGCTGGTTCTTTAATTCCAGATACTTACTATAATAAATTCTGCGCTCCTGCTAAAGATACAGACACTGCGGTTATATTATTCACATCAGGCACAGAAGGAAAACCAAAGGCGGTTGCATTATCTCATAGAAACCTGCAAGCTAATGCTGCTCAGGTACTTTCTAGATATAATTTTAATCCTAATGATTTGGCATTTAATGCGTTACCAATTTTCCATACTTTTGGACTTGGCGTTAGTTTAATTATGTCTTTGAACGGAATTAAAACTTTCTTTTATCCGTCGCCTTTGCATTACAGAATTATTCCAGAAGTGGTATATGATATCGCTCCAACTGTTATGTTTGGCACCGATACTTTCTTGTCTGGTTATGCTGCATATGCCCATCCATATGATTTTTACTCGCTACGTTATATAATAGCAGGAGCTGAGAAACTAAAGCCAAGAACACGACAAACATGGTTTGATAAATATGGCGTCAGAATCTTTGAAGGTTACGGGGTAACTGAAGCTTCGCCGGTAATTTCTGCTAATACTCCAATGCATGACAGAGCTGGTACAGTGGGTAGATTAATGCCTAAGATTGAACATTTCTTGGAGCCGGTAGAAGGAATCCAGGAAGGTGGAAGATTATATGTAAAAGGGCCAAATATAATGAAAGGATATATTCATTCTAAGAATCCTGGAGTTATTGAACAGCCCGCCCATGAAAAATTAGGCGAGGGCTGGTATGACACTGGTGATATAGTCTCTGTAGATACCGAAGGTTATGTGACTATACTTGGCAGGGAAAAGAGATTTGCTAAAGTTGGGGGAGAAATGGTTTCACTTTCTGCGGTTGAAGAGCTTGTAATGTCAGCATCACCAAACTCTATCAGCGCTGCTGTGTGTATTGAAGATGACAAAAAAGGTGAGCAAATATTATTATTTACAAATGATTCTGAGCTCGCGCGCAGTAATATCTCCGCAGCTGCAAAAGAGAAGAAAATTTCTGAGCTGCATATACCAAAGATAGTCATTCATGTGAAAGAAGTTCCTGTGCTTGCAACAGGCAAAATGAATTACAGAAAAATGATAGAGCTTGCAAAAAAGCATGTGGCAGCATAAGTAGCGCTATATATTTTGCATTGACTCAGTAAAATACGGTCTTTATGAATGCAGTGGTGTGATATGTATTCTTAGGTGATTTTGGCGATTCTCTCGGAGTGGCGCCCGCCTTCAAATTTAGTGTTTAAGAAAATATCGAGCATTTTAAGTGATACGTTATCAGAAGTTATTTTGCTTCCAAGTACTAAAATATTAGCATTATTGTGTGATCTAGACTTTTCTGCCATTTCTTCATTAAAACAAAGAGCGGCCCTGATTTCTGAACCTCTATTTGCAGCAATTGACATGCCTATGCCGGTTCCGCAAATTAATATGCCCTTCTCAGATTCGCCTTCTCTTATTGTTTCCGTAACTTTGGCGCTATAGTCAGGATAGTCAACCCTCGTGTCATCATCAGTACCAAAATCCAAAATATTTAGTTTTTTTTCCTGCAATTTTTTTATGATTTTTGCTTTTAATTTTACACCTGCGTGGTCACTTGCGATCACTAAATCATATTTTATCATTATATTTAACCTTTTTTACTGTAAGAATTATTTAGGTTGATGTATAATGAGCATTATAAACTTTTTAGTTTGATTGTTAAACTAAAAAATGTTTTTTGAATTGAAAAATTCATTTTAGTTACATATTTAACTTACAGAATCAAATAAATATCTATGATCAGGACAATGAAAAATTATATATATATTATCGCAATTGCATTTGTTATCTCGGCTTGTTCTAATAATTTAAAGCCCGCTCCTATTGAGTATAATCATCAAGGAGGAGGGTATAAATATTCTTCAGAAACTGTAGCAACTCTTCAAGATGAGGGGACGATAATAAGCAATAATAGCTTTTCAGAAGAGAAAGATCATAACTTAATCGAAGAAGTAAATATAAATAATTCTGATTTTGCTATGCCAAATGATATTCAAGATAGTAGCAATAAAATTGTGTATCACGAAGTGCAGCCAGGAGAAAATATTGATATGATCGCAGAGCAATATGGTCAAAGTACAGCAACAATTGCGTCCGTAAATAATTTGCAGCAACCACATAAATTAGATGATTTTCAGGTAATTAAAGTTAGAGTTCCTAAAGAGTTTGACCAAACTAGAAAAGAAGAAGTAGCTAAGAAGAAAGAAGAGAGAGAAAAAAAGAAAAAAGCATCACCAAAGCCAGTTGTTCTAACTTCTACATCTGCTAAAGGTTATGTAAAGCCAGTTTCTGGAAATATAATTACCAAATTTGGAGAAAAAACTCCGAGGGGTAAGAATAAAGGAATCAATATTTCTGCAAATGCAGGTTCAAAAGTCGTCTCCTCTACTGATGGCAAGGTAATATATGCAGATTTTGACGCCACATTCGGATATTTGCTGTTAATTAAAAGCAATCGTAGAAATATTATTACATCTTATGCGCATCTTGAGGATATTACAGTTTCCAAAGGTGACAGCGTAAAACAAGGACAGCTTGTTGGATATGTTGGCAATACCGGTAAGGTAGACAAGCCCCAGCTGCACTTTGGCATTAGGCAAGGTAAGACTGCTAAAGATCCAACTAAATTTGTTAGATATTAATCTCCCTTTTAAACAAAATCAGCTAGGCGCTCTACCTCTTCTTCTTCCAGGTAGAGCCTCTTGGCAATGTCCGTCTTAGCAACGAAATTGTTTTCTGCGCTTAAATAAATTGTGACGCAGCTATTTGGTTTTTTGTTTTCTTGGCTTGTGCCGCCACCAAGCAGTTTCATTATCTGTTCAAGGTCTGCGCTATTTTTGGGGTGCAGGTGCAAATTATGCTGAATACCCTCTAGCTCCTCCTCTAAAGTCACGAACTTTTTGGCGGTAATTCGCAAGCCACCTTTATCTTTAAATGCATTGCAGTGTACAACTGCCTTGTCTTTAACATTTAGAAGATGTGCGTAATCTTTGAGCGTTTCTTCATTATAAATTGTCACCTCAAAAACCCCTTCAGGGTCAGAAAGCATCAATGTTATAAACCTACCACGCTTAGACATTCTGGCATCTTTTTTAACAATCACGCCCGCAAGTTTGCAGCTATGTGACCCCTCTTCAAGCTCATCCTTAATATAAGCCGAATTTTTAATATCGCATTTAGCTAGCAACTCTTCTTTTCCAGCAAGTGGATGATTATTTAAGAAAAGTCCCATTACTTCAAATTCAATATAAGCAAGCTCTTCTGGTTTTATCATCGGTGCATTGAGTAAAATATCATTACTAACACTATTGACTGAAATAAGACTAAACTGATTAGATTGCTGCTCTTTATGGTAAGCAGTTGCGTAAGACATAATCTTTGGCACGCTTTGAATAAGGCTATTTCTATTATCGTGCAATGCATCAAAGCAACCAGCCTTGATAATATTCTCAAGCAGTCTGCGATTAATTAATTTAGGATCAATCCTTTCTGCAAAGTCGATAATCGATTTGAATGGCCCTCTCTCCTCGCGCTCTTTAGTTACCTCGATACCAAACACCGAAGTTACATTCTTAACAGCGCCAATCGCAAAAACAATCGATTTTTTACCTTGCTCGCGCTTGATGCTAAAGTCACCTTTAGACTGATTTATATCAGGGGCTATGAGATCAATTTCAAAAGCCTTCACCTCTTGCAAAAAGATGTTTATTTTATCGCTGCTGTCAATATCTAGATTCATAGCAGCAACCAAAAATTCCGCCGGAAAATTAGCTTTTAGATATGCGGTTTGGTATGATATCACTCCGTAAGCAGAAGCGTGGGATTTATTAAAGCCATAGCCAGCAAATTTAGCAACCGTTGCAAAAATTGACTTTGCCTGGGCAGCTGGCACGTTATTTTTAATCGATCCGCTGACGAATATCTCTTCTTGTGCATCCATTTCAGCTTTTACTTTTTTACCCATCGCTCGGCGCAAGAGATCCGCAGCGCCAAGGCTATATCCAGCCAATATCTTAGCGATTTCCATCACTTGCTCCTGATAGATAATCACTCCGTAAGTGGATTTCAAGATTGGCTCAAGCAGCGGGTGCAGATAATCAGCATCCTGTTTGCCATGCTTACAGGCAATATAGGTAGGGATGTTATCCATCGGACCCGGTCGGTAAAGCGCGCCAAGCGCAATTAAATCGTCAACACTATCTGGTCCAAGCTTACGAAGTGCACTCTTCATGCCAACACTTTCAAACTGGAATACGCCGGTGCTTAGGCCCTTAGTTAGCATTTCGAATGCTTTTTTATCGTCATATGGGATAGAGTCGATATCAATATTAATATCGCTATCTTCAAGTAATTTTAGCGTTCTGGTTATAACAGTTAGGGTTTGCAGGCCTAGAAAGTCAAACTTTACAAGGCCAGAAAGCTCTGCATATTTCATTGAATATTGGACAACTACCATGTCAGAATTTACGTCTTTATAAACAGGAACAGTATCTGTTATCTGCTGGTTGGCAATAACAATACCTGCGGCATGTGTTGATGCGTGTCTATGTAGCCCTTCAAGGCTTAGCGCTGTGTCTAAAACCTGCTTAATTAGGCTAGAATCGCCGTCTATATTATATAACCCCTTGCCTGCTGCTGCTCCTCGAAGCTCCTGAACATCAGTAATTGCTTGGCTAAGAGTTACTGGCTGCAGCGCATTAAATGGCACAAGTTCAGTTAAATAATCGGCAACTGAGTAGCCAAGACTGAGTACGCGTGCAACATCCTTGATTACAGCTTTCGCCTGCATTTTACCAAAGGTGATTATCTGACCGACTCGCTCATTTCCATATTTCTTCCGAACATAAGAAATCACCTCTTCCCTGCGTTCCTGGCAAAAGTCGATATCAAAATCGGGCATTGAAACACGCTCAGGATTCAGGAATCTTTCAAATAGAAGTCCGAATTTTATCGGGTCAAGATCAGTAATAAGTAGCGTCCAGGCTATAATAGAACCAGCACCAGAGCCACGCCCAGGGCCAACTGCTATGCCATTTTCCTTACTCCATTTTATAAAGTCGGAAACTATCAAGAAATATCCAGCAAAGTTCATGGTACAGATAATGTCTAGCTCGTAATCTAGGCGCTTTATATATTCCTGCCTTATTTCTTCTTGGGTATCGCTTTGGGTATCGTCGCTTGCAAATTTTTGCTGTAATTTCTGCTCAAGGCCATCCCGTGCTTGCTTACGAAGTAAGTCTGATTCCGAGGAGTCGCCATCAGCAAAATTAGGCAAGCTAGGCGGATAAGTCTCAGACATTACATAACATCTTTGCTTTAAATAAATGGTATTTTCTATTGCTTCTGGCAGGTCAGAAAATAGTTCTATCATCTCATCAGCTGACTTGAAATAGCACTGATTACTAACTCTTTTGCGTTCTTGAACGTCGCGCACTACACCTTCTGAAATACACATTAATACATCATGTGCATCATGCATTTTTATATCGCTAAACAATACTTGATTTGTTGCTATTAAAGGAATTTGCAGTTCTTTGGCTATTGCTAAATAATCTTGCTCTATCTTCTTTTCATGCGCATAATCATGGCGCTGAATCTCAAAATAAAACCTGTCTCTAAGTAGTTTTTGCAAAGCCTTAGCTGCATTGCTTGCAGCAGCTTTATTGCCTTGCAGTAATAATTTACCAATAATACCTTGGCTGTACGCTGAAAGTGCGATAATGCCTTCGCTATATTTTTTTAAATCTTCGAAGCTAATATAATTACAAACAGAGCGATCATTCTGAGTGAAAGTTATGCTAACTAATTTTAGTAAGTTTTGATATCCCTCTTCATCTTTGGCAATTAATAATATTTCTGCAAAATCATCCTTGCCTTTATTTTTAAATAGAATATTTAGAACAGATCCATGAATGGGCTGAATCTTTGATTTTTTAGCAGCTAAAGAAAATTCAAGCGAGGCAAATAAATTACCGCGGTCAGATAGACATACCGCGCTCATATTATTCCTTGCAGTAAGTTCAACTAGCTGATCAATTTTGATCGCGCTCTCTAGCATTGAATATGAACTTTGCGTTCTGAAATGTATGAATTTATCAGTCACTTTTTCTTCCTACAGAATAATATTTAAAACCAGCTTTTTCAGCAGTATCTGGATTAATTATGTTTCGCAAATCAACTAGGATTGGCGATTTCATTTTACTTTGCAGTAAGTTTAAATCCATATTTTTAAACTCATCCCATTCAGTAATAATCACTGCAGCATCTGCATTTTTAGCTGCCTCAAACGCCGAGTTTGCACAAGTCAAATCTTCAAAATAATTATCTGCATTGACCATTCCTTCTGGGTCATAGGCTGTTATTTTTGCGCCATGTTCTTTTAAAGAATTAATTATACCAATTGCTGGACTGCTACGCAAATCATCAGTATTTGCTTTATATGTAAGACCAAATATGGTAATTTTTTTACCCTGGACTGAGCCGTCTGCCGAGTTAATTATTTTAGTTAGCATAATTTCTGATCTATCATCGTTTGACTCAATTATGCTTCCTAAAACGGTGCAGTTTGCATCTAATTTTTTTGCAAGATGATCAAGTGCAAGTAAGTCCTTCGGGAAGCAGGAACCACCAAAACCAGGGCCTGCATTTAAGAATGCAGAGCCAATGCGGTTATCAAGGCCCATCCCATGGGCTAGAGTTTTGACATCAGCGCCGATAATTTCGCACAAATTAGCCATCTCGTTTATGAAGGCAATTTTATTTGCTAAGAAGCTATTAGCTGCATATTTTATTAATTCAGATGTGGCTAAATTTGTTACAACAAGTGGTATATTTTGATCGGTCATTGGCTTGTAAATTGCGCGCATTACTTTTTCGGCCACAGAATCTTCGGCGCCGACAATAATCCTGTCCGGATTTAAGAAATCATAAACAGCTGTGCCTTCGCGAAGGAATTCCGGATTAGAAACTACTTGGTTTTTATACCCTTTTTCTGTTATGAATTTTTGCACCTGGGAGCATGTTCCAGGCGGAACAGTTGATTTTAAAACAAACACACAATCTTCGCGCACATGTTCTAAAGCAGATTCAACGGATTTAAAAACAATCGAAAGATCCGCGTCACCATTTTCTTTTGGTGGAGTGCCTACGGTTATGAATACGCAATCAGAGTTTTTGATCTCTTCTGTGTAACCAAGAATAAACTGCAAACGATCGCTATTACCATATTGGTTGATATATTCCTGCAGGCCCTCTTCGAAAATTGGCGTCTTGCCTTTTTTTAAGGTTTCTATTTTGTTTTCGTCAATATCAAGGCAGGTAACTTTATGGCCAATATGCGCCATCATCACCCCTGAAACAAGCCCAACATAACCAGTGCCAATAAAAGTAATATTCATCATAGTAAATTTCGAGTAATTTAATAATGAGGCTAGTATAACCTAAAATAATATGCAAGGGCAAGGACATCTTGATGAATGATGGAAAAAATAGATTTGAATATTTACAAAGAACATAATTTATGTTATCCCTTGTTTGATATGCATTCATTAAATAAAACTAATAATGAGGAGATAGTATGGCCCCACAAAACAAAAAGATTGCTTTAACTCTTTCAGACAGCAAATATTATCAAGAACATACTCTTGACAAAATTTTGAGTTCTTTTAAAAAATATGAACATAAAGGCGATGTTGTCAGCATTCAGTTTCCTTATAGAATCTATAGCCATAAAGGCGCTGAAGATTTTAGTGAGAATACGTTAAATGACATAGCCAATGCAATTAACAAATTTGATAATTTAGAATCGTTAGATATCTCTAATTTATGGCTATCAGCTGAGCAGATAAGCACTCTTTTAGCAAAAATTGATAATCAGATTAAAACAAAAATCGTTAGTTTGAATTTATCAAAAAGAGATATTACATTAGAGGTTTTTGAGGAGCTTGAAAAATTCTCTAATTTAAAAAAAATAATTGCAGAACATTCTGAAATAAAGAGTCTTTTTGAATCTAAAAATATAGAAAAATTTACTGAGTCCATTTCAAATTTAAAAGAACTAACTACATTTGACATTAGCCAGCAGATCAATGATGATCCTGATATAAAAACGCTAATTATAAATAATTTAAACGCAGAGCAGAGAGGAGATGAAAATGACTCTTATTATGTTATCGGAGAATTAAATTTAGCTTCTGACAAAATCACACATCATTTTAACTTATCAGATCTGCTAAGTGTTATTCCATCATATAAGAATATCGATCTTTTTAGTAAAGAAGAT
>JAHDBQ010000006.1:11119-12476 GCA_020630305.1 Alphaproteobacteria bacterium
TCACGAAACACTTTCAGGTTACCTAAATTATGAAAATAAATTTAATGCTCTTGTTGAGATAATAATTGGTAATATAGCAAATCAAACAGAGTTGTATCCACTAGGAGATTATTTTATTCCAGCAATGCTAGCTCATAAATATATAAACCAAGAGCAAAAAGAAAGCGGTGTAAACATGGAAAGCATAATAGATAATATAGGTGGTGCTATTTTATTGTCAGATTATACTGAAGAACAAAAAGCAGAAATTATAGGAGAAATAGAAGCAGGAATTTATGCTCCTGATGCGACTTAAAAAAAATCAGGTGTTATTATTAGGTTTGAAAGAGTCTTTAAAACCTAATGTCCCTGCTAAAGCACATATAAGGATATCTTGATGAATAATGGAAATATTTGAACAAATTAATTATAGAATATCGGGCGTATATTATTACTCCCGATGCATTTTTAGCCATTTATCAATTAGTTTTTCAAAGTGCTTTCTCAAGCTCAAATTATTATAATTTTCACTCATTATTATAAAATTAATGTGCCCAATTTTTTCTTCTATTTCTTTTAATTTGATATGCGCATAACCAGCAATATTCACTCCTTTATATAACACGAAATGCTTTTGATCCACATCAACAAAGCAATCTGGGTTTGGATCGGTTTTAAATACTTGAGAGAAATATTTTTCTCTCAATTCTTTAGCAGCCTTAAGTTCCTGCTCATCAGTGCAGTACTGAATATATTCTCTATCAAAGCCAGTTTTCTTGATTATACTCTTGATGAAAGAAGATTTGCGCAATGTATAATTGTAAAATAATGGATGGTCTTTTTGATGCGAAGTTTCATCCGTTACTAAATTGTTTTTGAGCTTGGCATATTTATCACGAGCATTGTCATTGTTTTTAAGATAATTTGCAAATAGCAAATTTGACTCAATCGCCAGATGGTCAAAATCAAACATATGCAAATTAACGTTTATTTCTTTTCTATAACAGATTCCGTATTTAAATGGAATATTCCAGTCATTTTGATGCTCAAAGCCAATTGTCTCAAGTGCAGTTATTGCAGCTTTTGCATTTCTCACCTGCAAACAGATATCGATCTTATCTTTGCTTGCAAGGCCGGGAACAGAAGTAGAACCAATATGATGAATTGCTACAAACTCATCCTGGATGGCATCTTTAATTTTCTTGGAAAGTGATGCAAACAGCGCAGGCCATTGTTTCTGATATGGAATTAGATTAACTTTTTTCATTTTTAAACTAATAATAGATTCTAGTAGAATTTTTAATTAGTATAAATTAATTGTAGGAAATAAGTCAAGGGAATTCCTTTCTAAACTAAGGCATTGTTAATTAAATATAGA
>JAHDBQ010000007.1 GCA_020630305.1 Alphaproteobacteria bacterium
TAGGAGAGCCGATTAGCGCATCCTGAAAATCAATCAAGCCAAACTCTGCACCAGCACTTTTCTGATTTATATACATTATATTCTCAACATGAAAATCTCTGAGCACTATAGTTTCTTCTTGCTTTTTTTGCCTTGATATAATCTTCTGCCAGATATTTCTGTAATCTTCTTTTTCCTGATTGCTCAGCTCGCGGTTATATTTGTGAGGTATATAATAATCTGTATATAATGAAAGTTCATCTTGCAAGATATCGCTTGTGTAAGATGGCAAAGAAATATCCCGAATATCAATTTTTTGCAAGCTAATTAGCAAATTAATAATTGCCTGATATATCTGAAAAACTTCTTGCTCATCAGACTTCTCTATGAGGGCCTTAATAGAAACATTTCCAAAATCTTCTAGCACCAAAAACCCACTCGCAGCATCTGAGGCATATATTTCAGGAGCTCGAAAATTATTATAGAGCAAAAACTCAGCAATTTTCATGAATGGCTCAACAGAAGTGTAATCAGGAGGACAGTCCATAATAATATAAGAGCTGCCATCTTTACATACAGCGCGGTAATATTTCCTAAGGCTAGCGTCACTAATCAGCGGTGCAATCTTTTCTATAGAATCTTTAAAACGATTGCTAATGAATAACTTCAAATCTTCTTTAATATCACTGCTTAAAGTAATCGTCATGCAATTAACCAGCAAGCCTTGGCTTTGTTTCTTTACTATCTTTTGCAGCTGACTTTTTCTTTAATGCCGTTACTTTTGCAGATTTTTTATCTTCAATAGCGCCCTTGTCAAAAGTAATCTTTTTATTCTTTAGTGAGCAGAAATTATACATATCTTCTAGCAATATCTCTTCGATAATAGATCTAAGGCCCCTTGCGCCAGTCTTTCTTTTCAAAGCTTTTTCTGCAACTGTATCAAGCGCATCTTTCGTGAATTCAAGCTCAGAATTATTCAGGTCAAATAATTTCTTATATTGCTTGATGATTGCACTTTTTGGTTCAGTTAGAATCTTTATCAAAGCTGTTTTATCTAGCTCTTTCAAGGTTGCAACAACCGGCAAACGACCAATAAATTCTGGGATCATACCGAACTTCACAATATCTTCGATCTGCAATTCATTTAAAATATCGCTAGTTCTAAGCTCTTCTTTAGACTTCACATTAGCTCCAAAACCAATCGAGCTCTTATTGCTGCGATTAGTTACAATTTGCTCAAGCCCCATGAATGCACCGCCGCAAATAAATAAAATATTTGATGTATCTATCTGAATAAAATCTTGCTGCGGATGCTTTCTACCACCTTGAGGCGGAACATACGCAACCGTACCTTCCATTATTTTAAGCAATGCCTGCTGCACTCCTTCACCAGAAACATCACGGGTGATAGAAACATTCTCAGACTTTTTAGCTATTTTATCAATCTCATCGATGTAAATAATACCTTTTTGCGCCTTCTCTACATTAAAGTCAGCCGCTTGAAGAAGCCTTAGCAGAATATTTTCTACATCTTCACCAACATAACCGGCCTCTGTTAAAGTAGTAGCATCAGCCATAGTAAACGGAACGTCCAAGGTCTTAGCTAAAGTTTGCGCTAAGAAAGTTTTACCAGAGCCAGTAGAACCTATAAGCAAAATATTAGATTTGGCAAGTTCAACTTCATTATCCTTGTCCTCGAGCGCTTCTAATCTTTTATAGTGATTATACACAGCAACAGAAAGCACCCTCTTGGCTTTATCTTGCCCTACTACGTGGCTATCCAGATTCTTGCAAATCTCTTTTGGCGTTGGAATGTTCTCAGAAGCCTGAACCATCGCTTCTTTAACATCTTCATGAACTATATCTCTACAGATCTCAATACATTCATTACATATAAAAACAGTCGGTCCAGCAATTAGCTTCCTGACTTCATATTGGTTCTTTCCACAAAAAGAACAATGTAACGATTTTTCTGAATTATCTGTCATTAATTACCTACCTTTTTATCAAAAATATAAGCTGATTTCTCAGTGTAATCACATTAACTTGCAATTTTTACAAACCAGGTTAGCTTATATAAATACTGCTATTTTTTATAACATATAACTTTCTATCATTAATATCTTGATATGTATAGTCATATTTGTAAACTTATATAAAAAAATACTATAAGCCTCCTCCAATATTTATTTTTATTGAAGATATATTGCCTTATTTTTTAGCAATAATAGACTCTCTATCTTGTATTATTTTATCCACAATGCCGAAATTCTTAGACTCCTCAGCAGACATAAAATTATCACGCTCCATAGCTTTTTCAATTTGAGCAAGAGTTTTACCTGTGTGCTTTGCATAAATCTCATTTAGCATTCTTTTTACTTTCAATGTCTCTTGAGCATGAATTTCAATATCCGTGGCTTGCCCTCTATATCCGCCGCTTGGCTGATGAATCATGATTCTACTGTTAGGCAGCGCATAGCGCATTCCTTTATCACCAGCAAGAAGAATAGTCGCCCCCATCGAACAAGCCTGCCCAATACATAGTGTTGCAATTTTTGGCTTAATGTACTGCATTGTATCATAAATTGCCATGCCAGAGGTCACCACCCCGCCAGGAGAATTAATATACATATATATTTCTTTCTCTGGGTTATCAGCCTCTAAAAATAATAGCTGCGCAACAATAGAATTTGCCATTTGATCCTCAAATTGACCGCAAACAAATATGATTCTTTCCTTCAAAAGCCTTGAATAAATATCATATGATCTTTCGCCTTTTGCGGTTTGTTCTACTACTATTGGTACGTATCCCATATCTTCTCTCCTGTAATAAATTTTTAAATTTTGCCATCATCTGATAGCTTTTTTAAGTCATCATAGCCGCCAATAAATTCCCCGTCAACATAAATCATCGGCACAGTGCGCTGCCCTGTTTTTTCTACCATCTTTTCGTAGAACTCATAATCATCGCCAAACTCGATAGATTTATGTGGTATTTTCTTATCTCTAAGCAATTCTTTTGCATATTCACAATATCTGCATCCCTTTTTTGTATATAAAATGACTTTTATATCACTCGTCAGATGCTCTTCTTTTTTTGTCATAGCATGGCTATATATTTTATCTGCAGTTATAACAAATAAAACTGCCATTAAAGTAAGGATCAAGCCCTTTCTATATAGCTGCTTTTCTCTTTGTATTAACATAGTACTTTCCCAAATTTTAATTAAATTTACCCTTGTAAATATTGAATATAATTCAAGATAAACCACAAAGCTACAAAAAATGACTTGTGAAAGTGATTTATCACGCAGCATGATGTAAATAATCTGTTATACTAAAATATATAGGCAACAAAATTGTGGGGAATTTTATGCTTTCAAATAATTTGGAACTAACACTAAGAAGAGCTCTTTCCGTTGCAACAAGCTTAAAGCATGAATATGCAACATACGAGCATTTATTATTTGCATTAATCGACGATGAAGATGCAAGAAAGACACTAATCGAGAGCGGCGTAGCTATTGAGTTTCTGCATGATCGATTAGCAGAATATTTAAAAAATGATTTAGTAGATCTGGTCACAGAAAGTAGGCTAGAGGCAAAGCCAACAGCTGGTTTTCAAAGGATAATTCAGCGAGCTGCATTACATAGCCAAGCAAGTGCTAAGCGTATAATCACAGGCGCGCATGTTCTTGCAGAATTCTTTTTTGAGCACGAAGCTTACGCGCTAGTATGTTTAAAAGACGCGAATTTAACACGGCAGAATGTTATTGACTGTATCAAGAAATTAGATCAGCCTAGCACCCCAGAATTCAAAACAGCTGAAGAAGATCCAAAATTAAATTTTGTAAGGCAGCAACCTAAAATCGAGGTTGAGACAATAACCAAAGAGCAGCTGGAAGACAAACCAGAGCCTAAAGATAAGCTAGAGAAATACTGCATTAATTTAAATAAGAAGGCTACCAAAAATAATATTGATGTTTTAATTGGACGCAAGAATGAGATCCAAAGAACTATCGAAATTTTATGCCGCAGAAAGAAAAATAATGCGATTTTAATAGGCGAGCCAGGGGTTGGTAAAACTGCAATTGCCGAAGGTCTTGCAAATAGAATTGTAAATAATGATGTACCAGAAGTACTAAAAGATGCTGTAATCTATTCTCTAGATATGGGCACGCTACTAGCTGGAACCAAGTTCCGCGGTGACTTTGAAGAGAGAATAAAGAATCTTTTAGACGAGCTGAAGAAAAACACCAATGCAATTTTATTCATAGATGAAATTCATACGATGATTGGTGCTGGCTCGACTACAACAGGAGCAATGGATGCTAGTAACTTACTAAAGCCTGCGCTTGCTAAGGGAGAGCTGCGCTGCATAGGTTCTACTACTTTCAAAGAATATCATAATAATTTCGAGAAAGATATGGCTCTGGTTAGAAGGTTCCAGAAAATTGTAATAACTGAACCTGACCAAGAAGCAACTATGGAGATTTTAAATGGACTGAAGAGCTACTACGAGAAGCATCATAATGTAAAATATAGCGATGCTGCACTCAAAGCCGCTATAGAGCTTTCTGAAAGGTTTATTCATGATCGCCACTTGCCAGATAAAGCCATTGACCTAATTGACGAGGCTGGCGCAAGAAGCAAAATGATCAATAAATCTAAGAAACAAGCTACAATAGTCGAAAAAGATATTGAAGAGCTTCTAACTAGCATTATTAACATACCATCTATCAGAGTTGCATCTAACGATATTCAGCATTTGAAACATTTAAGCAAGAATCTTAAAGAACATATCTTCGGCCAGGATGAAGCAATCGAGGCACTATGCGCAAGCATCAAGCTCTCAAGAGCAGGCCTGATGAAAGGCACAAGACCAACCGGGTGCTACATGTTTGCAGGCCCGACCGGAGTTGGTAAGACAGAGCTTGCAAAGCAGCTTGCGGTGCTTAATAATATGAAGCTACTTAAATATGATATGTCTGAATTCTCAGAGGCTTCTTCTAGTTCAAAATTACTTGGTAGCGCTCCGGGTTATGTTGGCTTTGATCAAGGCGGAATGCTAACGGATGAGGTTGATAAATTCCCATATTCTGTTGTGTTATTTGACGAAATAGAAAAAGCAAATCCAGAAATATTCAACTTGCTACTGCAAATTATGGATGAAGGTAAGCTAACAGACAGCACCGGCAAGCATATTAATTTCACTCATACAATTATTATCCTAACTACAAATTTAGTTGCTAAGGCTAAAAAATCAGCAATTGGTTTTGACTCAGGCGAAGATAAAAAAGAAAAAAAAGACAAGAAAAAAGTGCCAGAAATGGACATGTCAGCTTTTAACGAATATTTCAAACCAGAATTCCGAAGCAGGCTTGATAAAATAATCTTATTTAATCCGATTGAAAATATCATAGATAAAATTGTTGCCAAGAACATTAAAGAACTGGCTTCCCAACTTGCTGACAAGAAAGTAAGGCTTAAAACTACCGCTGCAGTTAAAAAGCATTTTGTTGAAAATTGCTTCTCAAATAAAAGCGGCGCAAGGGAACTGAATCATGCTATCGACAATGAACTAAAGCAAAACATAGCCGAAGAGATGCTGTTTGGTAAACTGAAAAATGGCGGAGTTGTGGAGATCGATTTCTGCAAGAAAGAACAAAAGCTAGAGTTTAAATTCACTAAACTTAAAAAAGACGACATCAAAGAAATGGAAGCGAATTAGCCAAAAACTAGATTGCTGAGTTAAAATACTACAAAAACAATTTAGAAAAGGACTGTTACAATATAACAGGCCTTTTCTAAATTATGAATAGCAATTTCTAGGGAATTAAGTACTCTTTAAATCCATCTTACTAATCATTTAATCGCCCGAAAGTTGTACATCTCCTTCCGGAAAATCCTCAGAAACAAAAACCTCTAGTGACTCATAAACGCCTGTTGAAAAAAATTCAAAAGAATTTTGTATAAATTGAGTATTGCCTAACTCTGAATCAGATTCTAACAATTCTTCTTGATCAAAATTAATTACTTCCCCCTCACCTTGAATACATTCAACAGGTTGCCCGTTATGTTTTTCTGTAAATTTATTTTTACTATCAAATATCCTTATCTTATTTTCCTGAAGAAATGAATTATATTCACTTTCTTTTTTTTCTATGCTTGATAATAAACCATCAACTTCTTTTAATTTTCTATCTATTTTTGCTACTTCTTCCCTAGAATTCTGAGCTTCTATTCTAAACGACTCTGCATCAGAAGTTACCTCCTTCACAACCCCCTGAAAATTTTTAAGATCTCCAACTAACTCTTGAAGGTCTTTACTTTTTGAGTTTTTTATAAAACTTGACATTGCATCTCGCATTTTACCAATTACCAAAGTATCTTTAGCCTCTGTCTCGTTCGCCTCTGCTTTGTTGAGTTGTAACCTTCTTTTTGCTGATAAATGCTTTATAAATTCATCAACTGAATCTGCACCATCAATCATTTTCTTTAAACCTACCTTTAAACCATATATTTCCCCTTGAAACTCTTTATCTTTAGACTGAAGGTCATTTTTTAACTTTTCGGTAGATTTATATTTCGATATTTTGTTTCCTATTAATTTATTTATCTTTCTAGATCTAAAATTGCCACTTAACGTCAAGTCGAAAACTGTTTTTTCGTCTTGATCTTGTTTTTCTAAATCACAATCATATGCTAACAATATTTCTGCAACCAAAAACTTTTCTAGTTTGATTGCTGTATGAAGAGGAGTCTCGCCTGATTTATTCTGAGCATTAATATTAACGTTTTTTTTAACTAATCTCTCGATAATTTTTCCAACCGTTCTCTTATCATTAGAATTACTCATAGATACAAAATGCAAAGCATTATTTTCATTATTGTCTATTTCATGAGCATTATTTTCATTATTGTCAATTAAAGCTCCTACCAATATTATATTACTGTGATAACATGCATAATGCAAAGCAGTCTGGCCACCAATATTATCTTTGACACTCGAGTCAATATTTATATCAGCTATAAGCATTTCAGCTATTTTTCTAATTGATTTATAATCCATACACGAAGCCAAACTATGAAGCGCAGTCGTATTCTCACCCGATAACTCTGTTGCTCCTTTGTATTGCAGCATAGCTTCTACCACATCTACTTTACCGGCCAAAGCTGCATATTGAAGAGGCGTATAGCCCTGGGTTGTTTTAGCAGAAACATCGGCTCCACTATTTACAAGGAGCTTAATATTTTCCAGCTTCCCCTCTTCTGCCGCAAAGTGTAGAAGAGAAAAATTACCATCCTGCACATCATCACCTTCTTTGCTTATATAATGAACTAATTCTGCATCTTTTTCTAAAAATTGATTAACTGCCTTATGAGAACTCCACTCTACTGCTATCTGAATTGCAGTAAAACCATTACTAGACTCTATATTAATATTTACATCATCATGATCTAGTAATGTTTTAAGTACTTCTAATCTATTATTCAATGTAGCGCTGTTGGTGCGACATTTGTCAGCAGCTATATGTAATGCAGACAATTTTGTATTAATTCCTTTACTAGCTACCGCTAATGCATTGAACTTTACATTTCCCCTTTTGCAAATAGCCTGCACCGCTTTCAAATCTCCTTTTTTAACTGCGACATGTAGAATATTTCCACCTCCTGGAAACTCAGAATTTGCTAAATCTAAATAATCACTCATGTCGCCATTAGTAATTTTTTCTGATATTGAATTCCAATCTTTTAGCACAAGTTTTTTTAATTTTTTTCTTCTTTTTAGTGCATTATCTATTTCCGCGATCTCTGATTCAGAACCCGATGACGAATGAATTTCAACAACACTTCTTTTCTCAGTGCTATATTCTTCATAACCAGCTGCGCTATGTTTAATTTTATCTGATGAACTTATATCTTCATTACTACCACCCTCATTGCCTGATGATAACTCGTTAGATTCAACATAGTCAGCCTTCCATCTTTTGAAAGGAGATAAAATGCTATAATCATTTTCCCGCATATTTTCCTGCGCTATATTTTCTTGACTTCTTTTTGACATTTTTCCTTCTTTATTCTAAAAAATAACAAAAAACATTATACAAAGCAAAATATACGAAGTCAATACAATAGTTAAGGTTCATTAATATTTATTGTTTTATAACAAGAATATCAATAGAAAAGATCCTGCTAAATTAATTAAAATAAAATACATACCCAATATCATCTGACTAGCTTGCCTCACTGAAAGCATTTACCTTGAAAGATGATTGTAATTTAACTAAAGATCACAGACCAAGCCCACGAATGATAATTACGCCTGGAGCGTATCTCCAATTCAACTCCATTAGCATTAAAAACAAAATGAAAACACATTACCCGCTAGTATCACCTGAAAGATTAGCTTCTAAATCACTCTCTTCGATATCATAATGTAGCACTTCTAGCTCTTCTTTTAGAAAAGATAAATTGCTCAGCTCACTATCTATTTCAAACCTTAAATCTTGAACATATAGCTGCTTTGTTTTAATATCTTTTTGAATTAATTGAAAATAATGCGGTTGAACTTTTAATGTATCATCAGTCATTTTTAACAAATTAAGCGCGCGAATATTAGCAAGTACCGTATCCGCCTCAGAGCTGTATAAATCAATAATCTTGGAAAGCCATCCTTCTAAGTAATCAATATGAGCAGAGCACTTATCTATTTCGTTTAGGATGTCTCCTGTAGTTCTATTCTTCATCTTATTAACCTTTTTCCCAAATTATATTATATAGTAATTTACCATGAAGTTGACGTCTTTCTACTGTATCTTTTATAATTGATCTAATTACATTTTTTTCCTTTAATGGGTAAGCATTTAAGGCAAAAAATACAATATCTAAATCATAAAATATTATGTATAAACACCGTAAGCTTCAAGGTAATTTACTATACCTTTTAATTATATAATTTTGCCTACCGCAATTACTAACAGATATTATAAGTTACAGCTTGATTTATTACCATTTGTTGTTAAAATATCTTAAGTTAATTTATTTTGTACTAAGGAAACAAGCATCTTTAATGCCTTATAGCAAGCTTTTTTCCTGATCTGATCTCTAGTACCAGAAAAGTTAAAACTTGCAGTAATCACCTTCTCTTTAGAAGTGACAGCAATACATACATAACCAACCGGCTTTTTTCTAGTTCCACCGGCCGGCCCAGCTACTCCGGTAATTGAAACAGCGAATTCAGAACTTGTAATCCGCCTGACCCCTGATGCCATTTGAGCTGCAACTTCTTCTGAAACTGCGCCATAATTTTGCAAAGCATCATCATTAACTTTAAGGATTTTCTTCTTAGACTCATTTGAGTAAACAACAACTGAGCAGTCAAAAAAATTCGACGCACCTCCAAGTGATGTTATATATGAAGCAAGCATTCCTCCAGTACAAGATTCAGCGCATGAAACCTTGATATTTGCATTTTTTGCCAGCCCCTTGAGCTGCAGAGCTAACTCGGTAATTTGTTGATCTTTTATCATTTTATCAATAAATATTTTAAGCACTTATTCAGAGTCTGAATAATCTATAGAATCTCCAATCTCATCGATTTCAGCATTTTCTTTAGATTCTAAATAATCATAATAACTAACCACAAAATTGATTAATTTATCTTTTGCCTGATCATTCACTTCCTCACCATTTTCTGGCATAATATTACTTGCATCCGCGCCATAATTAAATAGTAGCAGGAATATACCCACATAACAATTATTAAATGCATACTCAAGCAAACTCTCTCCACTCGGCATTTTAGAATCAGGATCAGTATTTTTTGTCAAAAGAAGCTCAAGAGTTTCTAGATTATTAGTATAAGCTGCAACTACTATAGGAGTGCAATTATTTTCATCCGCTGTCTTAATATCTAACCTAGAATTCACAAAAAACTTCACAACTTTTTGTTTATAAGTATATATTGCTTCATTTAAAATAGCTATTTCTGATAGAGGAATGCTCTCCGATTTTAATTGTGTCATTATAACATCTAAGTAGCATAAGTCCTCTTTTTCAATAGATACAAAAATTTTTTTTTGTATCCCAGTTAATTCTTTTGGTGAATAATGTATTCTTTTCAATTTTGCCTCCCTACTTGCGTTTATAATAAAACTGTATAATTCTATTGTAAAATACCCAAGTTAATTTTAAAAATAAACTATTATAATTTATAAGTAATATTTAACTCTCTAGTTGCTACTACATCACATTAAACGCCACAATTTATTCTATTTCTGATACAAAATCATCTGAATTTTTTGTATCTTCGCCAGCGAGGCAAGCTGCACCCTTACTATCGCTATCTTTTGTGTAATCTTTAATGTCAGGATATATTTTTGCATCATCAGCTAACTTATCCTTATTATCATTTTTTTTATGATGAAGCTGCTTTTTTTGTTTGTTTTTATTCTTGCTCTTTTTACTTCTCTTACTATTTTCAGAAACATTTCCAGGCGCTTCATGCTTTTCCCCTTCTATTACTTCATGCAATTCTCCTTTACCCTTACCTTCTGATTTTAAATCTCTCTTTAAACCTTCTTCATATGGATTTACAGCCTTAAGAATTTTATTATCATTAATATTTTTTACTCTGCAAAAATCAAATGCAGTTTGAGCTTTTTTATTCTTGATAAATTTATCAGCACCTTGCTTAAGTAAGAACTCAATAGTACCTGCTTTACATTTAACCGCTGCCCAGTGCAAGCAACTAGAGCCTTGCGTAGACTCAATCGCATTTATATTAGCACCATTTTTTACTAGGTAACACACGATTTTATCTTGCCCTTGTTTTGCTGCTAAAATTAATGGTGTAATATTGTAAGATATATTTAGCCCATTAATATTAGCCTTACCTTCTTCCACTAGAATTTTAGTCCCTTCTATGTTACCCGCACTTGCTGTTATATAAAGCGCTGAAAATTGCTGCTTATTATTTGCATCAACATATGCTCTATGCTCTATTAATAGCCTTATAGCTTCATTAAAACCATGCTTTGCAGCTATATGCAAGACAGTGTCCTGAGCGTTATCTTTTAAACTAAGCTGCTTAACAGAGCCAAGCAATAACGGAAGAATATTTTTACTACTTATATCTTTGCAAGCCAAATGAAGAGCTGTGCTGCGCTCTTTATTTTGAATGTCAGGACATGCACCGATCGTTATCAAAAAAGACGCCATATCATAATTCTGACAAGCAATTGCATCATGCAATAAAGTATTACCTTTTTTATCCTGTTCGTTTATATTTTTACCCCCTTCACATACTAGCGCTGCTATTATCTCTTTATGGCCGCGCTGCATTGCTTCCTGAATTAGAGTAAAACCATATGGGCTCATCACTGTCAGATCAGCATTTGAATTAATTAGAAGCCGGACAATATCTGTTTTTCCTTCCACGACTGCAACAGCTATAGGATACCAACCTACATTATTTTCTATATGAGGTATATTAACATTATGTTGATATTTTATTGCATCTTCCACTGGCTTTATTTTACCGTCCATTATAAAACTATTCAGTAATTTTATATCGTTATTTATCTTAACTTCTTTAGGTTCTGATTCTATATCTTTAGATTCAGAATTTTCTTCAGATAAGGAATTATAAGCAGCGCGCAAAGCTTTCGAGGTTCCTTTATAAACCCCCTTAACAAGCGATTTAGTTCCTTTAAATATAGTTTTCATAGCACCTCTCTTATATTTTTATTAGAAATATGATAAGTTCATTTATATTATTTTACAAGTAATATTTACCCACTAGTTATATAAATAAAATTCTATAGAGAAAAATTAACTTGAAGAACAAAAAATAGATGATTCTTATCTAGCTGTGCTATATAGTTTATATCATGCTTATTTTACTTAAATATTAGTCTAAACATATGAAGCCAGCAAAAATGCAAAAAAATATTACATTAGATGCAAACCAAGAAATTGTTAGCACTCAGCTATATGATATTGCAAGCCAAATAAAACCTTCTAGCCTTAAGGAAAAAATCCTCCAATTCTTCAAAAAAAATAAGAACAGAAAGTTTTCAGGCATTTACTTGCATGGCGGAGTTGGAATTGGTAAAACTATGCTAATGAATCGATTTTATAACGAAGTTTCAGTAAGCAAAGAAATAATACATTTTCAGCATTTTATGCAAGGGCTGCATAAGAAAATGCATAAGCTACAAGCAGCTTCCGCAAATAAATTAATTGAGTCTGTAGCTAATGAAATCTCTGAACGTTCACTGGTTGTTTGCATAGATGAATTCGAAATTAAAGATATTACTGACGCAATGATCGTAATGCGAT
>JAHDBQ010000008.1:0-2618 GCA_020630305.1 Alphaproteobacteria bacterium
AGTTCAATTTTAATTCTATTTTTATTATTAAAATAAACTGACAATGCAATAAGAGTGTAACCTTTTAATTTGATCTTACCAATGATTTTATTTATTTCTTGCCTATTTAGCAATAATTTTTTTGGACGTAATGTCTCATGATTAAAACGATTTGCTTTTTCATAATGCGAAACATGGCAGTTATATAGAATAATTTCATTTTCTTTACTGTAAGTTGCATAAGAATCAGTCAGCGAAACTTTTCCAGCCCTGATAGATTTTACCTCGCTACCAAGAAGTTCAACACCTGCTTCATATTCAGTTTCGATTGCGTAATCAAATCTTCCTCTTTTGTTTTTCGCAACAATTTTTTTATATTCAGACATTATCTTCTACTTCTTGTAATTTTTGCAAAGTCGGCTTTAACGCTACAGCAAACTCAGCGCTTGCTTTTGTAAGAGGTAGCCTGATTTCGTCACTACATAGGCCCATTAAGTAACTGGCATATTTTGCGCCAATAGGATTGTTTTCTGTAAATAAAACGGTGGTAAACTGAACTAGCTTTTGCTGTAGAATTTGTGCCTTACTAATATTGCCTGTTTGCCAATAAGAATATATTTTATTGCATAATTTAGGGAATAAATTTGCTGTAACAGAAACTGCTCCAGACCCGCCATTTGCAGTGTAAGCTAGCAATCTACTATCATCTCCGGTAAGCATTGAAAACTCTGCCCCTGCTTTTATTTGCGGTAAGATACGAAGTGGTTTTTCAAAATCATCGCTGGCATCTTTAAGGGCGGTAATATTTTCAAGGGAGCTAAGCGCCAGTAATGTATTATCTGAAATATTACAGCCAGTTCTGCCAGGATGCAAATATAGCATAATTGGCAGGTCAGAATTTTGGCTGATTACTGTAAAATGCTCTAATATCCCTTGCTGCTCAGGCTTTGTGTAGTGCGGGGCTGTGCACATAATGCCGTCTACTCCTTCTATCTTTTGAATTGATTCTAATTTCTCAAGCGCTAGGTTTGTAGCTGCTGCAGTCATGGCTGCTATGATTTTTATTCTTCCTCCTGAAATAGAAACTGATGCTTCTAGTAACTGGTTATATTCTGCAGATGTCAAGCTGCTGCCTTCGCCTGTGGAGCCGGCAATTGCAAGCGCGCCAATTTTAGCATCTATTTGCCTGTTAATTAAAAGCTCTAAAGCAAAATAATCTATCTGATTGCCTTTAAATGGCGTAATTAACGCAGTAATTATATTTTTAAATTCCATAATATTTTTTTTGAAGTTAACTGATATAGTAACTTACCATGAAGCCCGTGATGTTTCTACAAAATATTTTGTGATGTAGATATTATGTTTTATTTAAATGCTTACCCTTTAAAGGAAAAGAATGTAATTAGATCAATTATAAAAGATAAGGTTCAAAATGCCACGGCTTCATGGTGATTTACTATATATCTTTAATCTACTAGGAGCAGTATATCCGAACCAGGCCAAGAGGGCAATAACTTATTTGCAGAGGAGTTTGAGTTTATTATGTTTTCTTTCTGGTCTTGCGCAAAGGGTTGCATACTAGCTTAAATTTACTATAATATCAGCCTCGGTTCTCCCCGGCTGTTATTTGCGGTAATTTACTGTATGTAATTGGTCTTAGTCTTTTAGCGCTAGTTTATGGTAATTGTCGCTTTAAAGAAAGTGTGAATGCTAGGTGCAAAGTTGTGTATCTTTGTAAGAGAATTGAAAATGTTATGGAGAAAACTATAACACCTGGTATTCCAGATGTTATAGAACTAATCTTTTGGGAAAGATATATGAAAAATGGTGGGCTTGAGAAGACTTGAACTTCCGACCTCACGCTTATCAGGCGTGCGCTCTAACCAGCTGAGCTACAAGCCCATTTTCCACGCGAATAATACAGGTTTTAAAAGTAATAGTCAAGAGCAAATTTAAAAAAAAATCATTAATTTATTCTAAAATTATGAGCCTCCCTATTATAAGCCTCCCTATATTGTAAATTATTTAGGATAAATAAAAGTTGATTTAACTGCAGAAGAAATATCGCAAATATTCTTTAATAAGAAACGGTTACATATTTACTTGGGCCATTTTTATAGCGCCATTTGACAGGTCTTTTGGAGATTTTTTTCTCTGATGATGCAATTATTGTTTGCTGCAGAGTTTTTTCGTTATCTTCTACATGGTCGCTAAGTATATTGCTACCTGACATCTGAGCCACTTGTGTGGACTCAAGATTTAGATATTTATCATTTAATTTTCTAAGGCGCTCTGGTGAAGAGAGGTATGCAAACTCGGCTTTAAGTAAATGAATCGTATCTTTCTCATGTTCTATTTGTTTGTGAACCTGATTAAGTTCAATTTTTAAAGTTAGAACATTTTCTTTTATTGCGAACAGAAAGTACATAGTCAGCAGACAAATGCTCATAATAATATACATAGGTATTTTATCAAGCGACATTATTACCTCCTGTTTTTTTTGCTGCGCGTAGCTTTGCAGACCTTGAGCGCGGATTCTCAAGCACTTCTTCTCTAGTAGGTGCTATCGGTTTTTTAGTGATCACTTTTAACCATTTTCCTTCTTCTATAAATTCTGGCTGCTTCGCATATTTAGACCT
>JAHDBQ010000008.1:2672-12323 GCA_020630305.1 Alphaproteobacteria bacterium
GCATTATCTTTAAAAAATGATTTAACAATACTATCTTCAAGTGAGTGGAAAGATACCACAACTAACCTGCCGCCAGGGGCAAGCAACTCTTTGGCACCACTTAAGAATTTCTCAAGCGCCTCTAATTCTTTATTGATGTATATTCTAATCGCCTGGAAAGTTTTAGTTGCAGGGTCAATTTTCCCGCGTGGACCTTTTATGGCAGAACGAACAATGTCAGCAAGTTCAAATGTTGTAGTGATAGGCTTTTTCTCTCTAGCCTCTACAATATACCTAGCAATAAAACGAGACTTTACTTCCTCGCCATATTTATAAATTATATTTGCAATTTCTTCTTCAGAAGCTTTAGCAATGAATTCGGCAGCACTCTCACCTTGGGCACTCATACGCATATCTAGTGGGCCATCATTACTAAAAGAAAAGCCTCTAGCGCCTTGATCCACTTGCATTGATGAAATTCCAAGATCAAGCACTATGCCATCAAATTGCTGGCCTGAGAGTTTGTTGGAGCTATCAGAGAAATTAGTCTGCACAAAACTAAATCTATTACCAAATTTGATTTTTATATTATTTACGTATTCCTCAACATTTGGGTCCTGATCAAGCGCAGTTAATTTACACTGCGCTTTATTTAGAATAGCTCTACTATATCCGCCTGCTCCGAAAGTACAGTCAAGATAGTTTTCATTATCCCTGATATTTAGGTATTGTAAGACCTCTTTTAGTAATACAGAATAGTGAGGTGAATTTGCTTGAGTATCCATTATACACCTTCCACATTATTTTTTAATATAGACCTCTTCGATTGAGCAATCGCTCTTGCAGCGCTTAAATGCTTCTCGAAGTTTTCTGGAGCCCATATTTCAAATACCAGGCCCTTACCAACAAAGCAAGCCTGGGATTCCATGCCAATTTGTTTAGAAAGATGCGCAGGTAACGTAACCCGGCCGTCATTATCGAACTGAAGCTGCATTGCTTCGCCTAGCACTATAGTTTCAAATGCATCTCTTTCCTCTGAGTAAGGATCTAGATTCTGAATAATCTTGCTGAGCTCTTCCAAGCGAGACATGCTACAAGCTTCAATACAGTTATTCTTAAAGGAAGGGTAAACCACAATGCCGTTGAATTTTTCTTCTGCTAAGGCGCTACGGTAGCCAGCAGGTATTGAAACCCTGCCTTTCTTGTCGACCTTATTTGTATATCTTGACAGAAAAATATTCATAAAACTCACTACAATTAAAATATTTTAAATAATCTCCTAATTATTAATATAACATAATAAATGGATCTTTATGGGATTTTATGGTCCTGCATGGAGAATATTGCCATTTTTTCCCTCAGTCAAGTGTATTTTATGCAACAATACGTTTTTTTGGGCATTTTTACTAATTAACAGCCAAAATGACACCTGGTTTCATTTTTGGGACAACTTTAAATTTGGATTCGAATAAATATATTAATATAAGAGCTACATAAAAAATATTAGCTTTTCGGTGCGTCTAAAATAATGGATTATTTGGCATATAAAGTTAATTTTAAAGTGTTATTAGAAAAAGATTGGTCTTAAGGGTATTAAAAAAAGTGATAATAAAAGAAAGGATAAAAATTTGAACAAAAAAAAGGTTTTAAATCCGTGAGTGAAGAATTCATACGCTATTAAAAGAGATGTTGTAAATCACCCCCAGATGAGTTAAAAGAAAAGTTGAAAATTAGTGTTAAGGTATTAGTGGGCGTTCGAATAAATGTGTATAATAAATTTATGCATTTATTTTATACATTCCCAATCATATTCCTGATAGATTCATATTACCTTTCTCTATTCCCTTTGATTTTATTCACTGCGTTTCTAACTGGTTGAGCTACCTTTTTGGCATTATTTTGCGCCTTTTCTTTAAATTTTTCTAGTTTTTCTTCTTTAGAAAGCATAGAGTTCTCAAGCTTCTTGATGGTATTCTTGCGTTTTCTTTTGGCAATTTTTGTGCTAGGCTGCTTATTATTTTTTAAATTATCAATAACTTCCTGTTTTATATCATTGGCACCTTGTAGATCTTGACTCGCTAGGCTATTAGTAATTTTTCTGTTTGCTCTTTCCGTTTTGCGTTCGGTTTTGGCAGTCTGAATATTTTCTCTGACCTCTTCTTTTTTATTGCTAAGTTTATCTGTTAGTTTACCAAATTGCTCTTTTGCAGAACCTAGAAGTCCTGCAAGACCTTTTCTTGCAGGTTTGATAACTTTATTAATTTTGCTACTGATTTTTCTAGTTTTTGGTAGGCCAGAATTTATAGTTTGCCTTACATAGTTTACTTTTTTTTGGATGTCAGTATCTTTGCCAAGCTTTATAATTTCCAGTGAAGTTGCAATATCGTTTAACTGATTTTGAGACAAATTAACTCTGCTCCCTTTATCTAGTTTTTTGTCAAGTGATTCAAGCTCTGGATGGTTTTGTTTAAGTTCCTTTATTTCATTGTGTATTTCAGGAATTGAGGCATTCTTAGTATTTGCTTTTGCCACCATATTAGGTAGGTTTTTAATATCGTCATCTAATGCACTAAGAGCAAGCACATATTCATCTTTTTTACGTGATTCTGACCCAAGTAGTTTATTCTGTAATTCTCCTACAGAAGTTGTATATTCATTATTTATATCTTTCTTATTAGTAAATACTGCATTTCTTTTTTCGATTAAATCATCAATACTCTTTTGCAGATTCTTTTCTTTTTTGTATATCTTTTCAAGATTTTTTATTAATTCATTTTCTATTTTTTCAGCAGCGTCACGCATTTCTGGTTTATTAACAGAGAATTGATTAGAAATTTTTGTTATTCTTTCTTCAAATGGCAATGACACCTTATCTTTCTTTTCAACTTCTTTTTGCGTGTTATTTTTGAGAGTGTTTTTTTCTATTGATTTTCTTTCTGCGAGGGATATTTTGCCCATCATAGTCTCAATTGATTTAATTAAATCTTCTCTCGCTTTTTCTGAGTTAAATTTCCCGGTTTTCTCTTTTTCTAGAGTCTGTTTATATAACTCTCCTGCTCCTGAAAGATCTCCCTTTGCCATAACTAACCTCAATTTTTGCGTAAATATAAGTAAATAACTTCAATTAATAGTTTAGCATATTAACTAGTCTTAGCACATTTTTTATAGCAAAGGGGTATGATATAGAATTAATTATGTTGTAAAAACGCTACAGCAACTACTTGACATTCTTGATAACAAATACGAGCTCTTCTGCTGTTTCTTTAAGGTAGTCAAACCTTCCAGAGGCACCTGAGTGGCCAAAATCCATATTGGTTTTATAGATTATAATGTTATTATCCGTCTTTTGCGAGCGCAATGCTGCTACCCATTTTGCAGCTTCCCAGTAACCAACGCGCGGGTCAGAAAGCCCGGCCGTTACCAGTAGGTTAGGGTAGTCTAAAGTCGCCACATTGCTATACGGGCAATAGGATTTGATATAATCGAAATACTCTTTTTCTTTTGGATTCCCCCATTCTTTGAACTCTCCAGGAGTAAGCGGAAGATCTTCGTCAAGCATTGTGTTTAAAACATCCACAAACGGCACATGTGCTACAGCCGCCCCGAATAGCTCAGGCCTTTGATTTATCACATTACCAATTAGCATGCCACCTGCGCTTCCGCCAGCGATAGCCACTTTACCTTTTGAGGTATATTTATTATTAATGAGATATTCAGCTGATGCTATAAAGTCGTTAAAGGTACGCTTTTTATTTAAAAACTTTGCAGCTTCATACCAATCATGACCAAGATCGTCGCCGCCTCTGATATGTGCTACTGCATACACAAAGCCGCGATCTACTAAGGAAACGGCGCTGTTTCTGAATGATGGCGGTACGCTATGTCCGTAAGAGCCGTATCCGTATAGATATAGCGGATTACTGCCGTCTTTTTTAAATAGCGATCTTTTATAAAATAAGCTAACCGGAACTTCAACAGAATCGGTTTTTACAAAAACTCTCTCTACTTTATATTCATCTGGGCTAAAGCCACTTGGAATCTCTTGAGTTTTCAGTATGCTCAAATTTTCCTTGGCAAAATTGTAGTTATAAACAGTGCTTGGGCGGGCTAAGGAAGAATAGCTGACTCTTATGTCGTCTTCTTCGAAATTAGTAGAGTAAATTCCCGCTGTGAAAGCTTCATCTGGGAATTTTATTTGCTTTTCTACGCCGCTATTTAAATCTCTAGCTAAAGAAACCGGTAATCCTTTTTCTTTGTAATTAAGTAGTAGGTAGCTTTGCGTTAGGTCAAATCCTGAAAAATACCTATTTTTATCCTCTGCAATAAAAATCTTCCAATTATCTTGGTTATAATCCTTGCTTGGACTTTTCAGTAGCTGAAAGTTTTTAGCCCGGTCATTTGTATGCATAAAAAAAGAATCGCTATGATGATCAACACCGTACTGGATAGTTTCCTTCCGCTCCTTTATCAGATAGGTTTTGAAAGATTCATCATGCATATTAATGAAATAAATCTCGTTACTATCATGGCCGCTAACATTTACAAAAATATATTCTTTGCTAGACGATTTTCCAGCTGAAACCGAGTATAAATGATCCTTCTCATGAAGTATCAGCTTATCTTTATCAGAGCTGGTATCTAGCTTGTGGAACATTAATTTATCATGACGCCAATTTTCGCTAGTTGGTGTATAAAAGAAACCGCCAATTTTTTCATGCCAAATGATGGGGCCAATTGTTCCCTCTATTTCATCTTTTAAGAATTCTTTGGTTTCTAGATTATATACAACTATTTTATATTTCTCGCCGCCAGTAAAGTCAGTAGAATAGGCCATTAGTTTATGATCAGGGCTGATTGCAAAAGCACCAAGTTGTGTGTATTTTTGCCCCTTGGCAAGTTCATTTACGTTAAGAAGAATCTCTTCTTCAGAATTCGTGGAGCCTTTTTTTCTACAGTAAATGCCGTAATCTTTATCGGCTTCAGTCCTGCTATAATAAAAATAATCATCTTTTTTTGTATAAGTAGACTGATCCTCAAGCTTAATACGTCCTTTTAGCTCTTCAAACATATTATCAGTTTCTTTTTTATGAGGTGACATTACCTGCTCAAAATACTTATTCTCCTCTTCAAGATAGGAAAGCACCTTCTTGTCGGTAATTTTATTTGGCCAGCCATCTGCTCGAAGCCAAGAATATTCATCCTTGATGGTTTCATTATGAATTGTGAATTCATGCGGCACAATTTGCGCCACTGGTGGCTTGATGTTTTTGGTCATTATATTTTCTCGCAATATAAAAAAGTTATTTTGCTATGCAAAAAATACTTTTTTATGGTTTTCGTGATGCATAATTCCATTTTGGGGCTACCTTAAAATGGAATTATAATCTAATTTATTTTTTATCAAGATTACTATATGTTCAAATATAATTATTTGCAATATTTTTCCTAGCAATAAAACGAGATTGCTATTATTTTAAATATTAAGTGCTTATGCATCAAGAATATTTGTTGTAATTAGTTTTATTTACAACAGCTCTACATTCCAGCTATTCTTGCATACATGTAATAATCTTTATGCTCGCCTTCTACTACTTCGTATTTCTTCATGAAACCTTCGCGCTGAAAGCCACATCTTTCAAGGAGCTTTATAGATCTTTCATTGTTTGTGATAACTGTTGCTTGGGTTCTAACTAGGCGCAGAGAGTCTTCAGCAAATTGCATTATACCTTTAACGCTTTTTAGCATAACGCCTTGTCCCCAACATTCGGGGCTTAAATCATAGCTTATTTCAGCCCTTGCATTTGCAAATGAAATGTTGTTAAATCCCGCGGTGCCGATCATTTTATTATCAGATTTCTTGGCAATTGCCCAATATATACTCCTTCTGGATGGAAATAGGCTTTTCCAGTACTTTACCTCCTCTAAGGCTTTATCTAAAGTTTGTGGTCTATTTTCTTTTGTTAGAAAACCTTCCATTTCTTGCATGCTCATATAATCTAAATAATCCTGAGCATCATCTTCAGAAATTTCTCGCAAAATAATATCTCCCAGTTCAATTTGGGGAAAGGGACCAAAGAAATATTGTGTATTCATATTTATTCTCTTATTTATTTTGATATTCAATCGGGTCTATCGCGTCATTCTTTTTAAAGGCGTCAAGGCGTATCAAACAAGCCAAGCAGCTAGCGCATGAAAGGCCATTTTCATCTGGGTCATAACAAGAAATAGTATTGGAATAATCGACTCCAAGATCAAGGCCAGTCTTAATTATTTCGGTTTTTGCCATGTTAATTAGAGGCGTGTTGATTTTAATTCCTCCAACCTCAGAACCCATATTAGTCGCTAAGTTTGCCATCTTTTCATAGCTTGCAATATATTCAGGGCGGCAATCAGGATAATTAGCAGAATCTGATTGGTGTACGCCAATAAATAAATCACGCGCGCCTACAACCTCTGCATACCCGAGTGCGTAACTTAAGAAAATAGTATTGCGCGCAGGCACGTAGGTGATTGGAACATCGTCCCCAACATCAGAAGCTTGCTTATATTTTGGAACATCAATAGTTTTAGCAGTCAGAGCTGAAGTGTCAAATAATGTAAGATCTATTTTAATAATCTTGTGAGATTTTACCCTATATTGTTTAACTAATGATTTTATCTTTTCAAGTTCTACAACATTATTCTGACCGTAATCGAAGCTCAGAGCGTGAATTTCATACCCTTCTTTGTGCGCAATGGCAAGCACGGTTGAAGAATCAGCCCCTCCGCTAACCAATGTAACTGCTTTTTTCTGCATCTCTTTCTCCTTATAATCAAAAGCCAGTAAGGCCTTGCGCAAATTATTTAAGCGCGCTTAGTTGTTATTTGTAATCACATCCATTTTAAACAGCAACTCTTTTAGTTTCAAGGATAATTTAAAATTCTATCTGTAATTATTTTTCAAATATAAATCAAAACTATTTGCTCAGCATCAATATAATGCCGAAGCTAATTAGTAAAATACCAGTCACGAGATTTACGCTTTTGCGAAAAACAGGGCTTTTATTCCAAACTCTGATTTTGTCAGCTGCTAATGTATATAAAATAGAGCAGATAACGCCTATAGTTATATATGCTGATCCTAAAATTAACATTTGGTCTAAAGTGCTATCTTCAATATTCATAAATCCCGCAAAAAAAGCTAGGAGGAAAATAACACTCTCAGGGTTAAATGAAGTTATAAATACTATATGCATGAATATTTTTTTGACTGGAATGTTTTCAATTACATGTCCAGTGTCGTTTAAATCCTTAGGTTTAAAAATAGACATCAAGCCGAGTATAAGTAAATAAAGCCCTCCAAATAATTTTAAAATAAACATCCCTTGCGGGTATTTTGAAATTAAAGCACCGAGGCCGGAAAAAGTTATCGTAAGAGCGATAAGGTCGCCAAGAGCTACAGCTGGTATGGTGTATTTAGCTATTTTTTTACCATGAATTATTGCATAATGAGCAAGGAGCAGGGTGGTTGGTCCAGGTATAAAAATTATCGCCGCGCTTGCTGTGCAAAATTTTATAAAAGTAATTAAGGTCATTATTTCAATATTTTAATTATAATAATTTCTATACTATAGATCAGTTTATTTACTATTCAACCATAATTATTTATTTTGTAAATCTATTTTATACAATCAGATGTTATGTGTTATATTACCTTTTTGGTAGTGTTTATATCACAGAAAATCTCGAAATGAATATATTCAAGTATCATGCGTTAGCTTTATAATAGACTGTAATAGTAGTTTTATTTATCATGTATATAGTAGACCTAATATTTATTTTAAGGATATGAAAAAATACGAAGAAGAATTACTCAAAGCAATTTTAGATCCCGAATCGCAAGAAAAATATGAATCGGAGCTCAAAACTATATTTGAAAATTTAGAGCAGAGTGATGATTTGAGCCAGGCTATAGAGGAGATTTTAGAGCAAACGGATGAGATCGTAGAAATTCAATCCAAATTAATTTTGGTTATCAAAGCGCATATCAGAAGGCGCCTTAAGGCTCTCAAGAAAGAAAAGGAGCTAAACAAAGATGAAAAAGATAAAGAAAAAGATAAAGAAAAAGAGCAGGGAATAGATGAGGATGAAATAAACAAAGATATTTCAAGGTTAGCTAAAAGGTTAGTTATGCAGCTGGATCAGGACCTTGAATATGGCCAGTTGCTTCAGAAGGATTTGCATTATTCTTTAGATAGGCAAGCGAAAAAAGACTTAAAAAGAATTTTAAAAGGATTTGCAACTTATGAGGTTTATAAAGTTATGAACCCTAAGCGCATAGCTGGTGAGACGAAAAAACAAAATTTTCGCAATAATTTATTTTTTAGCGGTAAGGCGCTAGCGATGAATTATGAGGGCGGAGAGAAATCTGCAAAGAAACGCTACGGCACTAAGGAGGTGCAGAAAATGGTTAAACAAGCAAAAGACTTTCAAAAAGGCGGTAGTGAAAAAGATAAAGGCTGGGAAAGGTAGTTTATCTCTAGCTATTTCATTTATATTATGTAATATTATATTCTCCAATTGGAACACGAATTTCTGCTTCTTTCTCACTAACGTAGTCATTGTCTTGATCGCAGCTTGGGAAATATAATATTTTTTTAGGGTCCATCAATAAAGCTTCACTTAAAGATATCTCTTTCATTAGGAAATTATCATTATTCTCAAGTAATACAGTTTTTATCTCCTTGAGTTTTCTTGCCCGATCTGAGTCTAATTTATTAATAATTATATGAGTATCTATAACATCAAGCGCAGTAATTCCTGTATCGTTTTTCGATAGAGACTTAGCTCCAGATTTAATCATTATCTTTATCATTTTTAAATTACACATTTCAGCTGCTATATGCAAAGCGGTATTACCCCTCAAATTTCCCAAATTCGGATTTGCATCGTATTTGAGTAGTATCTCTGCAGTTTCTATATCACAATTTTCAGCTGCTATGTGCAATGCAGTTTCTCCTGCAGAATCTTGTATATTTGGGTCAATATTCATATATTTAAGTAGAGTGTTTACATCATTACTTTTACCCTCTTTAACGGCGTTATGAAGCACAATGCCTTTGGCGCTTAATTTCTTATCTCTTTCTGGATATCTTGTTATAGAATGTCTTTTCATAATTGCCTCCCCACAATTTAATTTAAATATTCGTGTATTAAAAGTTAACTGAAAAGGTTAGTCGGCGTTTAAGACTCTCTGCTTCTACCCTTGGATTTGTTATTTTCTTTAATTAACTCCTTACCTTTAAAGTTCATGCCCAACAAAGTGTAAGTAACAACACTTTTCTCATTAGCAGAAATTCTTTCAATAACTTCACTTGAATCAGGGCAAAGACTCTGTTTAAGCGTAAGTAGTTTCGTAGCAATATTTTTTGTCAATTCATTTGCGCTTTTGCTATTAGAAAATTTATCAATAAGCTGATCCATTTCCCTTTCAGCAAAAGATGCATGGAAAATTTTATCCATTATCGGGGATTTGCTTACAAAAATATGCTCTAGCCTCTCTTTAGTTTTTTCTAAGGTTTTAGAAATTTGTTTTTCAATTGCCTTAATATCTTTAATAGCTAGATATGAATGCTGATTAAACTCTGCTTTTATAAGTTTTTTGAAAGACTTTATCTCAGCGTTTAATTGATC
>JAHDBQ010000009.1 GCA_020630305.1 Alphaproteobacteria bacterium
AGGAGCTTGCATTGCATTCTTTACAATATTAACGCCAGCTTGTTGATCTGCATTAGTTGCTGTTAACTTATCAAGAGATCTAGCTGCATAAAACAAAGTTGTACCACCGCCAGAAACAACGCCTTCTTCAACTGCTGCTCTAGTTGCGTGCAGTGCATCGTCAACACGATCCTTACGCTCTTTTACTTCAACTTCTGTTGCGCCGCCAACTTTAAGAACAGCAACGCCGCCAACTAATTTAGCTAGTCTTTCTTGTAATTTTTCTTTATCGTAATCTGATGTAGATTCTTTGATTTGCTTGCGAATTTGTGAGCATCTTGCATCTAGTTCAGATTTTTCTCCAGAACCGTCAACGATTACTGTGTCTTCCTTAGAAATCTTTACTTTCTTTGCACTACCAAGCATAGAAATATCAACATTATCAAGCTTCATGCCTAAATCTTCGCTGATCATTTGGCTGCCAGTTAGCGCAGCTAAATCTTCTAGCATTGCTTTTCTTCTATCGCCAAATCCAGGAGCTTTAACAGCAGCAACTTTTAAGCCGCCTCTGATCTTGTTAACTACAAGCGTTGCAAGAGCTTCGCCTTCTACGTCTTCAGCGATGATTAATAATGGTCTAGATGATTGCACTACAGACTCAAGAACAGGAAGCATTGGCTGTAAGCTTGTAAGCTTCTTTTCAAAAATTAGGATGAATGGATTTTCCAGTTCAGCTGTCATTTTTTCTGAGTTAGTTACGAAGTAAGGAGAAAGATATCCTCTATCGAACATCATACCTTCAACAACATCTACTTCAAAACCAAAATTCTTTGCTTCTTCAACAGTGATAACGCCTTCTTTCCCTACTTTTTCCATAGCAAGAGCGATTTGCTCGCCGATTTGACTATCACCATTTGCAGAGATAGTGCCTACTTGCGCGATTTCTTCTTGGCTGCTTATTGGCTTACTTAGTTTTTTTACTTCTTTCAGCATCTCGTCTACTGCAAGATCGATTCCTCTTTTAAGATCCATAGGGTTGAATCCAGCAGCAACTGCCTTGTTACCTTCTTTTACGATTGCCTGCGTAAGGATAGTAGAAGTAGTTGTTCCATCACCTGCTACATCTGCAGTTTTACTAGCGACAGACTTTACTAGCTGTGCACCTAAATTCTGATTTGGGTCTTTCAACTCAACAGCTTTTGCGACAGTTACACCATCTTTTGTAAGTCTTGGAGCTCCAAAAGATTGCTCGATTGCTACGTTACGTCCTTTTGGTCCTAATGTTACTTTTACAGTATTTGCCAAAGTGTCTACACCTTTGATCATTTCTTCTCTGGCTTTAGAGCCATATGCTATATTTTTTACCATTTTTTTCTCCGTATATATTTAATTTATTATTTAGTAATTATGCCAATAATGTCACTTTCTTTCATGATGATTAAGTCCTTGCCATCAATCTTGATTTCAGACCCGCCCCATTTGCCATACATTACTATATCGCCAACTTTTACATCAAGCGGAGTAATGTTTCCAGCAGAGTCTCTAGTGCCGCTTCCAACAGCTACAACTTCGCCTTGCATTGGTTTTTCTTTAGCAGTATCTGGAATAATAATTCCGCCAGAAGTTTTTTCTTCTATTGCGGTAGGGATAATCGCAACACGATCATGTAATGGTTTGAAATTCATATTTTTTACCTTTAGTTCTTGAATTGAAGATTTATATAAAATCCATTTTGGGCTCAGAAAGATGATTTACAAAAAAATAAAACATCTTTTTGCCTACTTATCACATATATGAATTTATAAAAAATTTTCAAGAGCGTTACGATAAAAAACATTATCTTTTAACGCAGCCATTTTGTGGTTATGTTGAAAATATACTTGTATATTGCATGAAATTAAGGTTATAATGTGCTTACAGATTATAAAATAAAAAATTATGAAAAAGCCGATTATTGGAATCACGCTTGATTCTGCTACAGATAATGATAAATATTCTTACGCACCAAGACCTTGGTTTGCACTGAGGAAAGATTACGCAAATGCGGTAGAGCAATTTGGCGGCGTGCCAATAATGCTTCCATACAGCAAAGATTCCTTGCAGTTATTAGAACTTATAGATGGTCTTATTATCCCTGGCGGAGACGAAGATATTCATCCAAAATTTTATGGGCAAGAAATAATTTCTGATCGTGTAAAAACTAACAACAATAGAGCAGAGTTTGAACTTAACCTTGCCAAAGAAGCTATGGGCAAAGATATTCCTATTTTAGGGATTTGTAATGGCATGCAGGTAATGAATGTGCTACTTGGCGGTAGTTTAATTCAGCACATACCAGACCATTATAAAAAAGATGTAAAAGTTCAAGAATTTTTGCAAAATAATGAACCAATAAATCATGAGCAGCCAGCTCCGAAAGATATTCCAAGTCATGAGATTATTATCGAGCCCGGCAGTTTGCTTTATGAGCTTGCAGGCAGCAAGGCAAAAGAGATGGTAAATAGCACGCATCACCAGGCAATAGACAAACTCGGCAGTGATTTAAAAATCTCCGCAAAAGCGCCTGACGGAATAATTGAGGCTGCCGAATTGCCCTCTCGTAAATATTTGCTTTGCGTGCAGTGGCATGCAGAATATTTAAATTCAGAGATGGATAAAAATTTATTCCGCAAATTAGTGGAAGAGTCATTAAATTATAAAGAATCAAAGCAATAATTATGTATCCAACAACAAGATTAAGAAGAAACAGAAGTAGCGACTGGGTCCGCGATTTAGTCGCTGAATCACACCTAAAAGCTGCTGATCTTGTGCTACCTGTATTCATAGTAGAAGGGCAGAATCAAAAGCAAGAAATCGAGCATATGCCCGGCGTGCATCGTTTGTCAATTGATCAGCTAATTAATGTGGCAAGAGAGGCTGCGCATCGCGGAATCAAAATGATATCTTTATTCCCAGCCCTTGAGCAAGATATGAAATCTGATAATGCATCAGAGGCTTATAATCTTGACAATTTAATGTGCAGAGCAATCAGGGCGATTAAAAATGGTGATATTAATATTGGCGTCTGCGTTGACGTTGCGCTGGACCCATACACAAAACATGGTCATGATGGGATCTTAAGCGGCGATGATGTTGATAATGACAAAACAATATCAGCTCTTTGTAACCAGGCTATGGTTCTTGCTAAATCCGGAGCAGATGTTATTGCACCATCAGATATGATGGATGGCCGAGTTGGGGTTATTCGTGAATATTTAGATGGCGAAAAATTTGAATATGTAAATTTAATGCCTTACAGCGCAAAATATAATTCAAGCTTTTATGGACCGTTTAGGTCGGCCGTAAAAAGTGAGCGCGAGGGGTATCTTTCGAAAGCCACATATCAAATGGATTATCGCAATATCAAGGAGGCACTGCGCGAGATTGAACTTGATATTAGTGAAGGAGCTGATATGGTAATGATTAAACCAGGAATGCCTTATCTTGATGTAATTAAAGAGGCTGCTAATAGTTTTGAAATTCCGATTTTTGCGTATCAGGTAAGCGGTGAATATTCTATGCTTCGCCTAGCTGCAGATGCAGGAGCTTTCGACTGGACAAAAGCGCTTATGGAATCTATCTATGCATTTAAAAGGGCTGGAGCTTACGGTATATTTACCTACGGCGCGCTAGAAATTACCGAAATAATTTATTAAATCAATGTAAAAAGAAACAATAACTTTATGCTCTATTTGTACCTTACCCTAACTCTTTTATTTGCTAGTATTATTGCATTTGGAGCATTTCGCCAGAAAGATATTTTTAATAAAATATTATTTCTAAATGTAGCAACAAGTACGGGCGCCCTATTTATATGCTTTCTTGGAACGATCCGAGTAAATAGCTCTTTTATAGATATTGCTCTCATTTATTTTCTGCTTAGCATTGTGGCTAACTGCGCTTATTTAAAATATTTTATGCAAAAAGATAAACATGAAAAAGAATCAAGATAGAATCACAATAGTTGGTTGCGGCCTGAGTGGTATGCTTACCGCTCTTAAGTTTGCCTCGTTTGGCATTCAAACAATTATTATCGAAAGAAAAAATATCAATTCAGAGGAGTTCCTTAACGATATTAGAACCACTGCCCTGACAGACTCTTCTAAAAGCTTCCTAGAGGATATTGGAGCATGGGATAATCTGCTTGAATATATTGGCCCGATCAATGATATTTTTGTTGTAGATAATAAATCAGAGGACATGATTCACTTTGTCTCTTCGCTTGCTAGCAAAGGCGAAAAAATGGGATATTTAATTGCAAACAAAGATTTTAAACGCATCTTGCTAGAAGCTGTACAAAATAATGATCTAATAGACTTGCAGGACAACATAAATTACCAAGTTGTAAGTAATGATGAAAAACAAGTAACGTTAAAATTAAACGACAAGCAAGATCATGAATGTGATTTACTGATAGTATGTGATGGCAAAAATTCTGATATCTGCACTCGCTATTTTAATAAAAAAATCAACAAACAATATAATCAACATGCGCTAACTTTTTTAGTAAAGCACGAAAAAGAACATCTGGGCACGGCAGTCGAGCATTTTATTCCCTCAGGGCCTTTTGCAATTTTGCCTTTAAAAGACCAGAATACTTCTTCAATTGTTTGGACGATTAATTCTTCAATGAGCCATGCTTTGCTAAACGGCCCAAAGGACCAATTCTTGTACCTTGTTAAAGAGAATTTCGGTGAGTTTCTAGGTGAGATTGCCATTCAGGGTCAAATAGCCGCCTTTCCGCTAGGAGCGCACCATATGCGCAGCTACTTTAATAACCGAATGGTAGTAGTCGCTGATACCGCTCATACTATTCATCCGCTGGCTGGACAAGGTTTGAATCAAGGCATTAAAGATATCGACGCCCTGGCGATCAGTATTCTTGAGGCTGCGGAGCTAAACAACAGTAACTTGCTTGAAAGCGCTTTACTTTCATACGAAAAAAAACGCTCCAAAGATAATCTTGCCATGTTTGCAATAACAGATGGATTCAATAAAATATTTTCTAACAACTCAAAAGTAGTTTCTTTAGGCAGAAAAATTGGCTTTAAACTGATCGAGAACACCAAGCCAGTCAAAGATTTTATTGTAAAATACGCGATGGGGCGAAGGTGAAATAATCTACGAGTTGCTCTGTAGTAATCATCGCTACAAAAATCACGAATTTATGCCCAATATTTTTATTATTCAGTATAAGCAGTAAGTTAGTAAATGCTTTTTTCGCAATTTATTTATTATATTGCTTTTCAACAAAATGCAAAAGGTTAATTTTTGCCAACCTTTTGATTGACATTTGATTTAATTCGTTATATTGTCTTGCGTTGTTTAAAACTTAAAAATAAAAGAATATATGAAAAATAATTATGAAATCGACTTGCCAAATTGGTCTTTGGTTTACGCTTTAATAGATAATAACTCTATTGACCTTCTGGAACATTATATCTCAAGTCAACCAGAAATGGTAAATACAAAGTATAAAGGCAAAACATTGCTGCACCATGCTGTGAACTATGATAAATTAGATATTGTAAAATTACTAGTAAACAAAGGTGCGGATATTCAAAAAAAATCTAGTGACGGCCTATCAATTTTTACTACTTCTTGCTTACTGGAAAATAACGAACTTGAATTTTTTCTTGCTTCTGAGCTTGCGAAAATTGACGAAGAGTTCAGAAAAAGAGATGAAATCTTTTGCAAACTAGTTGATTCCATAAACAAAAGAGACGTTCAAGAAACGTCAAACTTGTTTAAGCAGATGAATGAAATAAAAGATAATGAGCATTTAGAGGAAATCTTCACAAGACATGACAAAGATGGGAACACAATATTTCATTTGCTAGCTACAAGTGAAGATAATGATTTAATTGAGGCTGCCAAGAGTTATAAATTCTCTTTTTGGCATTGTTTAAGCTCAAAAAATAAAAACAATCAAACAGCTCTTGAGTTGTTAGAAGAGGTCGCTGTTTCTTCTCCTGAATTTGCAAAAAATACAAAACATCTTCTTACTGCTAGCTACTGTCAAGAGCATATATTAAAGCAAATGCGAAAATATTTAAATAGACAATTTTTTGCAGAAAATGAATATAACGGATTTGATGTTAAAATCTTAGAGAACTCTTTGGTTGAAGGGAATTGCATGGGTTTTTCTGTATTATGGGCAGAATCAAACATGACAAATTACAGCAATCAGTTTCAAGCCTTCATGAAAAAAATAGCATTATGGGATGGAGATGATATGAGCATAAGAATTCAAGAGGCTTTTGAATATATGATATCTGCAGTTAGATTTGCGCATGTGGCCGGATTGAACTTAGAAAAACTCGAGTGGAAAAAAACTGCAAACAAAGTTGGCTATACAAAAGAAGATGCGCCGCTACTTAATTTTGGTCAACATGATTTACACATCACTATGGATAAAGAATATGTCCAAATACTAGACCATGATAATTACTTTATAATACCTAAAAATGAATATGCTGAATTTATAAAGGATCTATTTAGCAATGAAAAATATATAAACAAAACCTTTTTAATTACTGCAAACAGACATGTTATAGCTGCAAGATTGCTTGAAGAAGGGGTGGTAGAGATATATGACTCCAATGATATGTATGATGCATATACAGACGATGTAAAATTATCTACTATATTTAAAATTGCAGATGGTGATTTTTCAGAGGTTGCTGATAAAATTTTAAAAAGCCTGCTGTTCTCTGCTGACGTAGAAGATATAAATCTTGGAATGTCGATGATTACAAATAAATGTGACGATATTGCGCCTAAGCTACTTAAAAAACACAATTACTCTGATATATTGTTTGCTATAAAAGAAGACAAAGCAGAACAATTAGAAAATTTGTTAAAGGAATGTCCTGATCAACAAAAATTTATAAAATTTTGCAAGCCTTTAGAGCATGCTGCAAACCATGGCAGTTTAAAGGCGTTGAAGTTTCTTATTAAAAACAATATAGGCACCGAAAGTGACAGCTTAGGAAAAGCTCTGATAAGTGCTGCATATAATGGTAATGTAAAAATTGTAGATTGTTTAATTAAAAACAATGCAGACCCTAACTATATAGAGGGAAACAATCTAAATGCACTTCGAATGGCTTGTCAAAATGATAATAAAGATATGATTGAGCATTTGCTTAAGAAAGGTGCAGATATGTACCAAATCTCTAATGATGGTACAACCGTGCTTGATACTTGTTTATTTAATGAAACCATGGGATTATTCCATCTTCTTTTAGATAAAGACGAATCAAAACAAAAGTTTGATCTAAACAGCGGCTCGCTATTAAATACGGCCTGCATTAAAGGTAACTTAGAGGTCATAAGGCTGTTAATTAATAAAGGAGTAGATGTAAACAAGGTGATGGATGATGAAAGTATAACACCTATCTCGATGTTATGCGTTAAAGGGGATATAAAAGCAGTAAAGATTTTACTAGACGCCGGCGCGGATATATACAAGACGTCCTGCAATACGAACGCAATAATTGCCGCCTTTAGTAGCAAAAATCCAGATCTTATCTATTTGTTATTAGATTATACAACCAGAAAAGATCTTGATAGTAATATTAATATGGAAGTTATTAGACATTTATCTCAAAAAGAAGGTGTGGATGTAGATACTATCCTTAAAGATATCGGAATCAGTGCGCGGATGCTTGAAGAACATGGTTGTTATGATACAATCTGCGCCTGGATAGAGAATAATACATCTCAAGGTGATGCTGAAGAGGGGCTTTTAGCTGGTGAAACTGCTGATATTAGCAATTTTGATTGCGACATTTAAATATAGAAAATTCTTTTTGCTCAATATTTAATTGACAAACAGCGCAAATTCATCTAGAAATATTAGGTATTTGCGCTTCTGAGTTTTTTTATATAGTAAATGAATATGATTAAAGTATAAGCAGATACTGTTTTAAGCAGCAATTATTTTTATATTTAATGTCTGAAGTTAAAAATTCTGAATTCTTGGGTAAGGTACGCAACATATTGTGGCCAATAAAAAGATCTGAAGTAAAATTGTTTCTGCCGCTAGGGTTGATGATGCTTTGCATGCTGTTTAATTTTGGCTCGCTTAGATCAATCAAAGACAGCCTAGTGGTGCCTAATATTGGCGCAGAGGCAATCAGCTTTCTTAAGCTTTGGTTCGTTTTGCCATCAACTGTTATATTCACAATATTCTACGCTCACTTGAGTAATAGATTTAATCATTCTACAGTATTTTACCTGATAATTTCCGGCTTTCTGCTGTTTTTTATCTGCTTTACCTATGTATTATTTCCAAGTCAGGAATATTTCCACCCGAGCGAAGATGCCATAAATTCATGGGTCAAAGCCTACCCGTACGCTCAATGGTTTGTTCTCATAATTGGCAAATGGAGCTACGCTTTGATGTATATATTCTGCGAATTATGGAGCGCGGTAATCATCAATTTATTATTTTGGCAATATGCAAATCATATATTCGACACAGAATCTGCAAAAAGATTTTACCCATTCCTTGGTTTGGTTGGTAATGTTGGCCTGGTTATTGCTGGAAATGTTTTATCTTCTTTTTCGGATTTTTCCGGCGTTGCTGATGCAAATATCATTAATATACACAACATTGACTTCCAGTGTCAAATGGTGCTAAAGCCAATAATGAAGACCATTATTTTGTCGGGGATTATTGCCATGATGCTTTATTATCATATTGATAATAACATTTTAAAGCTAATGAATTTTACCAAAAATAATCCTTCAAAGGCAGATACTAAAACATCACTCACTCTAACAGAAAGCATCAGGATGCTTCTAAGGTCGAAATATATTGGCCATATTGTGCTGTTAGTGCTTTGCTACGGCCTTGTAATAAACATATTAGAAGGGCCATGGAAAAATAAGGTAAGGGAGCTATATCCAAATACAGTAGATTACCTGCATTTTATGGGGCAATTTAATATCTGGATGGGAACATCCTGCATTATTTTTATGCTAATTGGCAGCAATGTATTACGTAAATTCTCTTGGCTCACTTCAGCCCTTATTACGCCTTATATGCTAGCATTTACAGGAGCTGTATTCTTTAGCTTTATTATTTTTGCAGATAATGTTACGTTCTTGGGCGATAACTTCAACCCTATTTATTTTGCAGTGATAATTGGCGCTATACAGAATATATTAAGTAAGTCGACTAAATATTCTTTATTTGACTCAACGAAGGAAATGGCGTATATTCCACTTTCATTAGAGCTTCGAACTAAAGGCAAAGCCACTGTTGAAGTTATTGGTCTAAAATTTGGTAAGTCGCTCGGCGCTTTTATACAATCTGCGATATTTATATTTATGCCGCTAGCTACATTTGATTCGGTAATAATATATTTATCGGTTATATTTGCCGATGTAATAGCTATTTGGTTCTGGAATGTAAAAGCCTTGAACAAAGAATATGTAAAACTAAAAGGAGATGATTCATGAGATTAATTAAATATCTATTTATTTTTATATTACTCATAACTGCTGCAATGGGCGGTACATGGTACTATGTAACAAACAAATTAACAGATGAAATTAACAGCAAATATGCAGGCAAAAAAATGTTTGCTATGAATGTAGATAAAAGCAAATATTATTTCTCATTTGAAAAAGCAACTCCTGCAGGATTTCCATATAGAGTATCATGGAAATTTGAAGGGTTAAAAGAAGAAGGCATTGGCGCCGGTACAAATAGCGGATCTTTAATTACTTACACAAGCCCAGTAGAATGTGGATATAATTTACTAACTCAAAAATTCTTTGTTAGCTATGATGGTGAAATAAACGCTAAATATAAGCCAATTAATCGCGGCTTTGGTTCCAAATTAAAAATCCATGATTTTCTTCTTAACGTTAATTTTCCTGTAGGAAAAACATTATTCAACCTTGTAAAGGGAATGAATGACCCAGTTGAGTTATTTAATAATGTGGGTGATATTAACATCTCAACTGATCGCGTAGAGATTTTTGATTTAGTGGATAATAAAAAAGTATATGATAAGCCATATGAGCATTTAAAAATAACTTTTGTTCACGCTAAGAAATATACTAGTGTTGAAGATTTAATGAATAACATTCCACAGCATTATACGGTAAATTATAAAGCTGAAACGAAACCAATGGACACTGCAATTAATAGGCGTTTGCCAGCTAGCTTATTTTATGGTTTTTCTGGCCTTCCATCAGGTGCAAAAATAAACATGAGCGCAAAAATTGACACGCTAGCTAAAAAACATACTGAATTTCGCAAAGGCCTGAAGGTAAAAGCGAGTGGATCATTTGACTCCCCATATGTAAGTATGCCTAATTTAGTTTTGAATTATAGTGGGCACGAAAAAATAGTTAGTAATTTCCATATAGACAGCAACAGTACTATTAGATTAAAAGAAGGTGCTTTCGATAAATTATTCCAACTATATTTTCTGTTAGTTCATAATAAAATCAAGAATAAATATGTTGGTGGAGAGATAAAATATATAATCGAGAACAAGGCGGCATTCGGCTTTAACGAGCTAGAAAACAGCAATTACTATTTTGACCTCAATATGAATGCTTCAAATGATGGAAAATATAATCATTACAATGTTAAGAACTTTAGTTTAAAGTCTGACAAGTCTGGTATTAAAATGCATCAGCATGCTAAAATTAGTAATAATGCAAACCATACAATAGCTGATGGTAATTTAGAAATACAGAATTACATACGTTTGATTGATTTCTTCTCGCCATATGTTTACAGATTTGGCCAGTTTAAGTTGCTTGATAATGAAGTAAAAGGTTTCTATACAGAAACGACTAAAGAACTTATGAAGAATATTTCAAATAACCCAAAATCAGACTCAAAAGATTTAAGTTTTGATTTCCTTTATAATAGTGATAATGCGCAAGCCTCTAAATTTGGCAGCGTTAAAATTTCTGAAATTAAGGATAAGTTCTTGGAGATTTTATATTCTAAGTTGCTTGGAAAAGTTGGCTTAAATGGTAGAACTATGGAAGAGCTTCAAAAATTAATTCCTGGGCTAAAGGGCGATGATAAGATCTTGCAAAAATTAGCACCAAACTTGAAGTCTTTTGATAAGAAAGAAATCGAGAAAAAAGTGGAAAAAGAGGTTCAGAAGCAAGTTGATAAAATTGAAAAAGAAGTAGAGAAAGTAATTCCTGGCCAAGCTAAAGAGGTTATTGATCAAGTAATCCCTGGCGGAAAGGTGGATAAAGATCTGCTTAATAAATTATTTTAATTAGCAAACGGCAAGAACAGGGTATAAAAGTAGGTATTTATTTTGGATATTATAAAGCAGGCTCATCAATATTTAGCTACGGATCTTTCCGCGGTAAATGATATAATTATTGATAGCCTAGCCGTTGATGAAGAATTAATATCTATAATCAGCAGTCACCTTGCTGAAGCTGGCGGAAAAAGAATCCGCCCGATGCTAACTATTTTATCTACTAAGATGCTGGGCGGCGCAGCTAATGACCAGGCGAATAATGCAAATATTCTGGCTGCTGCGGTTGAATTTATTCATATGGCGACGCTATTGCATGATGATGTTGTTGACGGTAGCAAAATGCGTAGATTCATGCCAACTGCTAATAGCATCTGGGGTAGCAGGGCAAGTATTTTAGTTGGCGATTTTCTGTTTTCTCAATCATTTAAATTAATGGTCTCTACCGGATCTATGGAGTCTCTTGATGTACTTTCTAGTGCATCAGCTATTATTGCTCAAGGCGAGGTTACCCAGCTAGCTAATTTAGAGAAT
>JAHDBQ010000010.1:0-3956 GCA_020630305.1 Alphaproteobacteria bacterium
CTAAGGCGCTAATCACTAGTTTGATTTATGCGTGTGAATATTTTAAAATAATTATGTTATACAAATCTATATTGATTTCCCCTTATTAGTGCTTCTTGTGGCTTCAGTAACAGGGGTTTCAGGAGGGGTCGATTTTTTAGGATACTTATCTTCTCCAGATATTTCCTGAGCATTTTTTGCATTTTTAGTTACTTTTGATAACAAACTATTTTTCTTCGTTTGTTTCTTTTGTAGATTCTCGGCTACGTTTTCTTTATTTAGCATATCCATCAATTTATTTTCTGGCATGCCGAGCTTATTATGTTTGATTATATTCCTCTCAGCGCGCGCTTTAGCAAAATTATTAGTCATGAATTTACCTAAGAAGCTACTTTTTATGCGCTTAAATTCTTTTTTTACTTCTGCTTGCAGTTCCTGTAATTTCTCTAGTTTTTGTTCCTTAGTCGTATTTTTATATTTACCAGATTCTAATTTTTGTCTTTTGAATACTGGTTTATATTCCTCAGATATCAAGGTCTGCGAGCTTCTTCTTCTTTTTCTAGGTTTTGAAGCAAGAGGATTATCTTTGATGTTTTGCATATCTTTATAGGATTTAGAAACAGATTTTGTAATTTCTAATTCAGTACTCTTTGTTTCAATAGATCTAGATCTTTTGCTCTTGCTTGTTCTAGATTTTGTTTCAACATTCGGCGTGTGAACCTTATTAATTTCTGACTTGCGGCTTCTTCTTCTCTTTGAAGATCTTTCTATTTTATCTTCGATTGAAGTTTTATTTGAGCCGCGAGAAGAAGAAGTTTTAATTCTTTTTGCGGCAGGCTTTTCTTGCTCTGTTTCTATCTCGTCTCTTTTTCTTTTTTGCGCTCCGCTAGCAAGAGGATTTTGTTTAATAGATTGCATTTCATCTAAAACTTCTGACCAAGGTTGTTGTTTATTATATGAGTTTGGGTTGACCTTTTTACGCTCAGTAGAATTATTGTTTCTAGGGGAGTAATCAGAGGTTAACTCTTCTTTGCCTTTATCATCTTTTGAGTTTCGCTTTTCTTCTGATGCCGAAATATTTTCAAAAGATGATGAAAGTGAAGAAGGCAGCGAACTACTGCTGTAACTTAAACTAGGTTCGGAGATTTCTGAGCTTGATGATAAAGCAAGACCTGCTTCTTCTATTTTTTCTAAAGAGGAAAATTTATTTGCAACCATAGTATTATTTATTGCGTTTCTGGTGTGCATTCCTTGTTTAGCAAAATCAATTGCAAAGCTATTAGAATTAAATTCATTTTCTATAGCTTCAAAATAACTGCGATTGTCTAATTTAGTATCAACTAAATAATGATTAATCTGTGCATTAAATATTTTTTCTTCTAAATTATCATTCTCACTAGTCGTTTTTTTAATTGTTTTTAATTCCAGTTGATAATTGTTTAAATTCGTATCGCAATATTCCTGCAAAAACTCTTTTGCTTGCTCAATTGTATAATCTGGACCAACTCTTTCACACATATCGTTCAAATTATTATTAAAATTTTCTTTTAGTGAATTTGTTTTATCAGAAGACTTTGTTTCTCCAACTGTAATTTCAAAGGCCGTTTGTATTTTAGCAATTCCGAGCGCCATCTTCGTAAAACGATGCCTGTTATTATCTAGACTCATATTATCATTTAACTTCTCGCATAAATTATTCATGTGATTATCATATTTCTCGGCAGCATTGTTATATATTTTGTTAAATTTATTTTGAGCTATTTGCGAGGCTCTAATATTTGTAGTATTTTGCTCGATAGATTCTTTTATAAAAGAACTAACCAATTTATCTTTATAGCTGGTAAAAATAGTATTATCCTCTTGCCTTATATCCCTTAAAAGCATTTTTTTAGATGATTTACTTTCCCTTTTTTCAAGCTTCTCTAGCCTAAAGTTATTCATTTTTTCTTGATATTCGTTGAATAGCTTTTTATTACCAATACTTGCATCAGAAATTATTTTAAATGAACTCAGATTTTGCTCTAAATTCCTTTCATGCCCATGAAATTTAAGCCTTGCCATTTCTAGCGCATTGTTTTTATTACTAGAAAGAACTTCATCCATAATTTTGTCTGCTACCAAGCCATTATCTGCGCACAATTTATCACATTTTTTGATAAATTTATTATTGTTAGCTGCTTTGATAGAATCATCATGATTAATACCTGGAGTATCAATATCAAGAATACTTTCTGATATTTTTTGCAATGCAAGGGCATGCTTTATTATATCGTTTTTTAAGTCTTGCCCCTTCGTGCTAAATTTTTTATTTTTAACATTATCTAATAATGTTAATTGCCTTGGTTTGAGTTTTAAATTTTTTTTACTGTCAAAATCTCTGTTATTATTGGCCTTGAGGAGTTGAGAATATAAGATTTGTGCGTATTCTTTTAACTCTTTCATGCCTAATGAGTTCTGTTTTTTGTCTGTCATACCCTTGCCCTAATGTTATGTTTTAATTACAAAGTACAAATATAAATGCACCTACTATATATTTATAGTATAACAAAGATATTAGAAAAAGTGTTAAGTAGCTATTAGTTATTAATCTTTTAATTTTATAGATCGTTGCAAAGTAGTAACGTAAAGTTCATGTCATTAACTAAAGATTATTGCGTTGATTAACTGCTGTGTTCATAATAAGACCAAAGCCAATCAGCATTGAAACCATAGTAGTTCTACCGTAAGAAACCAATGGCAGTGGAATACCAACAACAGGAAGCAGTCCCATAACCATTGCAACGTTAATAAATACATGGAAGAAAAATAAGGAGGTAAGACCAATTCCCATAAGCATTGCAAATCTAGATCTGCAATTTAGGGCAACAATTAAACATCTCATGATCAATAATGCATATAATGAAATTAATATCATTCCACCAATGAAGCCAAGCTCTTCAGTTAAAAAAGAAAAAATAAAATCTGTTTGATATTCAGGTAAGAACTTTAAATGCCCTTGTGTGCCGCTCATGTAACCTTTGCCAAATAGTCCGCCAGAACCGATGGCTATTTTTGACTGAATTATATTATAACCAGTACCAAGTGGATCTCGCTCTGGATTTAAAAAAGTAAGAACGCGGTTGCGCTGATATTCGTGCATCATATACCATGCAGAAGGTAGTGCTGCCAAAAAAGCTCCCCCTGCAACATTGAAATATATCATCCTAACACCGCTCGCGAAGAATATTACCGCAGCCACCATTAAAGTAATCATGCCAGTGCCAAGATCGGGTTGCTTAATAACTAATGAAATAGGCAATATGGCGATTATTATGGGTTTTATTAAAGAAAAATCTCTGATTTTATATTCGTCATATTCATTGAAATATCTGGCTAAAATCATTATTACTGCAACTTTCACAAGCTCTGATGGCTGCAAGCTAATAAACCCAAGGTCTAGCCACCTAGTTGCGCCCATTGCAGTTTTGCCCATCACGTCAACAACTACTAAGGCTATTAAAGTAACAAAGTAAAATATATACGTAAATTTATATAAAATTCTGATATCTATAATGGCAATTACAATAGAAATTGGCATAAATAAACAAAAAACCATCATCTGTTTATAGGCCCATGGGTGTATGCTACCACCTGCAGCTGAATAAAGCAGAGCAAAACTATATATACAAATTAATGAAGTCAGTAGCGGTATCGAAAAAGGAATGCGCCTGATTTTTTTTATAAAATTAATGTTGTGATTTTCCATTTAGCTATTTTTCTTCATGTTTGGTTTTACTTTAGATTTTGATTTATTGTAAACTAATTTATATTTAGGGAAAATCATTTTTATTGTTGTGCCTTTATCTTTTTCACTATCGATAGAAAACTTTGAATCATGAGCTTTAAGTAACATCTGCACTATTGCAAGTCCAAGGCCATATGAACCAGTCTTTTGGTAATGATCATTCTTTAGAGTTCCGTATGCGCTGAGCGCCTGT
>JAHDBQ010000010.1:3966-11098 GCA_020630305.1 Alphaproteobacteria bacterium
CATTCCGCAACCTTCATCAGTAATATTTATAACTAGGTCCCGATGTATTATTTCAGCTGAAATTACAATCTTTGTAAAATCTTCTGAGTATTTTATACTGTTTGATAGCAAATTATTAAATACTTGTATCATCCTGCGTTCATCACATATCAGCGAAGGCAAATTCCCTGGTATGTTTTGTATTATATCTATTTTACGCTGATTAAATCTAGCTGTGCTCAATTGTACTGCTTCTTTGATCATGTTTTTAACTGGAGCTATAATATTTACAATTTTGAATTTACCTTCGATAATTTGATTTTCATCTAGAATATCTGTGATGAAATCAAGAATAACCTGAGAGTTTTTATTAATACCAGTCACATATTTTTTATATTCTTCAGGCATTGGCCCCATTAATTCTTTTTGCATAATTTCAGAACCTGTTAGCATAAAACCAAGAGGAGATCTGATTTCATGAGCTGTAAATGCAAGAAAGCTAGTTTTTGCGGCAGTAGCATTTTTTGCTACCATCAAAGCCTTCTCGGTTTTGCTGCGAAGGTAGTTTTCTCTTTTATAAATAATGAAAATAATAATCACAGAAATTATAGCAAAGACGATAACCAACCCTAAGTTACGAATTAAGTCGTTGAGTATAGCGCTTCTGATAGTAGTCTTATCTATCGTTACTATTAAAATAAACGGCAAATTCCCTAATTTACTGACGTGATAATTTAGGCCACTTATCATATCTAAACGACTGAATGGAATGTCTTTTTTCGTCTGATGTATTATGTTTAAAACTTCTTCATTGAGTTTTAAATCAGCTGTTACAATAGTACTTAAATTATCAGAACTAGCGGCAACTACGTTTAAATTTTCTTCTAAAATAACGAAGTTTAAATGCTTATTCTTCTTTTGCTTATTTAAACTTGATATCATAGTTGCTAAATCATAGCTTAAGATAATTGACCCAATATATTTTTCACTTTCTTTAGAATAAATATTATCTATAATTTTCAAACTATTAGATTTATCTTTATAATGTTTGTTGTAAAATTTTATATTATTTTGCCAATCATCAGTAGTTGAGTATTTATCCGACATATTTTTCAGGTAATCTAAATGTCTTGGGTTTTTAATTATACCATCATTGTTGGTAACTAATTCTTTGAAGTTTTTATTTACCCAGCTGTATTTTCGCCAACCAAAAAGTCTATTAAATTCATTAGAGCTTAAATGGTGCTGCAAAGTATGCTTAATGTGATTTAAATCATTTGGATTATTTTGAATATGTCTACCTATTAAATTTACCAAATACCTAGAATGGTCAAGATTCTTGGTTATAATAGTCTCTAAGCGTATAGATTCATTATGCATATCCTTCATAACTTCATCTTTTTTATTAGAATAAATACTTACAAATAAAATTAGCGTTAAGGCAAGGACAATCATTATCACTGCAAAAGTGATTATCTGCACATTGATTTTATGTTCAACTGATTTTTTTTGTAGTTCTTGCTGCTCTTGTTCCATAATTTATATTTCATTTTGCAAATTATTACTGTATAGTAAATAATCATATAAGTTGCAACATTCCTGCTTTATAGTAAATTACTATTTAGAATAACGGAAATCAAATTTTTTTAAAGATATTATTATAATAATCCATATATGAAACTAACATTATTCAATTCAATTTCAAGAAAAACAGAAGTTTTTGAGCCAATAGATGCAAATTTAATTAAAATGTATGTTTGCGGTCCGACAGTTTATGACCATCCGCATATTGGAAATGCTCGAAGCGTAGTTGTGTATGATTTGTTGTTTAGGGTGCTTAAAGAAATATATGGTACAGATAAGGTGCGTTATGTTCGGAACATTACCGATATTGACGATAAAATAATCAACAGGGCAGCGCAAGATAATATCACAATTGAGCAATTAACATCAAAAACCACCAAATATTTTCATGATGATATGGATTATCTTGGCTGCCTCAGACCGAGTATCGAACCAAAAGCAACGCAGCATCTTGATGGTATGATAAATATAATCGAAAAATTATTAGCAAAAGATATTGCGTATATTAGTAATAATCATGTCTATTTTGATATTACAAAGGCAAATGATTATTATAAATTATCGGGTAGATCAGCAGACAAGATGCTAGAATCTGTTAGAATAGATAGCAGCGCAGGAAAAAGAAATCCAGGGGATTTTGTGTTATGGAAGCCAGCAAAAGAAAATGACCCAGATTCTGCAAATTTTGATAGTCCATTTGGTTTTGGTAGACCTGGTTGGCATATCGAATGTTCGGCGATGATTTATCGCTTTTTGGGGCCAGATTTTGATATACATGGTGGCGGAGCAGATCTTATCTTTCCGCATCATACAAATGAAATTGCTCAAAGTTGCTGCGCGCATGAGGGGTCATCTTATGCAAGATTTTGGGTGCATAATGGTTTCCTGACCGTGAATCATGAAAAAATGAGCAAGTCTTTGAATAATTTTTTGACCGTGAAAGATCTGATTAAAAAAGAAATTAAAGGTGAAGTGCTAAGAATGTTTTTATTAAATGGGCATTACAGAAAACCAATTGACTATAACGATAAAGCCATAAGTGATGCTAAGCAGATGCTTGATTATTGGTATAGAGCGCTTGAAAAAGTTCAAGAAGAAATCACTCCGAGTAAAAATATACCGGAAGAGTTCCTAAATGCTCTGCTCGATGACTTAAATACTAATAACGCTATTCGCATCATTAACGACATGGCAAAAGAAATCTTTAGCAATGATAGCGAGATTGGTAAAAAAGATCTTGCTGCTAATATGCTTGCATGCGCTAATTTAATTGGCTTCTTAAATGTAAGCGCGCAAGAATGGTTCTCTTGTTTTTCGGGAGTAGATGTTGCAAAAATCGAAGAATTAATTGAAGAAAGGCAAGAAGCAAAGCAAAATAAAGATTGGGGACGTGCTGATGCAATTAGAGATGAGCTGAAAAATATCGGCATAGAAATAGAAGACAAGGCAGGTGGCAAAACCTCTTGGAGGAAATTGTAAAAAAACTCATAATATAATATTTGTTTAGGTAGAGCTATAATACCCGCTCTATTTAATTTCAGAGATAGTTTTTTTAAAAAGTTCCGTCTCTTTGTTTAGTAGTAGTTTTAGATTATCTGCAACCTTGTCTATTTTTAGCTGCATAGTAATTTGTTCATCAGTAGAAAACTTACCAAGAACAAAATCAGAGCTGTCATGCCTCGAATCTTTAGGGCGTCCTATGCCTATTCTGATGCGGTGATAGTTTGGTCCAATATGGCTATCGATAGATTTTAGACCATTATGCCCGCCTGCACTCCCGCCTAATTTATATTTTACTTTATTTACTTCAATGTCTAAATCATCATGCAGGACGATAATTTGTTCTGGTGTTATTTTATAAAAGTTAGCCATTGCTTGAACAGATTTACCGGAAAGATTCATAAAAGTTTGTGGCTTGCACAAAATAATTTTACCAAACTCAGAATCTCCTGAGGCAACTAATGCGCTATATTTAGATTTATCATTCCAAGTCATATTACACTGATTAGCTAACGTCTCGGCAGCAATAAAGCCTATATTATGTCTGGTTTGTTCATATTCTATGCCTGGGTTACCCAGACCTACTATTAAAAACATATTTTTCCTTCCTCCTCAGAATAAAACAAATACTAATAAAGTTTAGTGAATTACCATGATACTGATGTATTTGAAACTTTGTCTTTAATGATATCTCAATCATAAAATATTTTCTATAAACACCTTCAGCTCCAAGGTAAATTATTATACCATATAGTTGAATAGATTTATATTCCAAAATTTTTTACATATTACATATAATAAACAAAAGAGCTGGTCATTAAATGCCCAGCTCTTACTCTTTTTAGAATAGCGTTAGAATTATTTTTCTGAGGATTCTTTTTTATCCTCAGAACCTTCCTCAGCTTCATCTTCAGATGTTGTTTCTTCAGAATCTACTTCCATTGATTTACCACGCTTACCAATTATTGAGACAATAACGAACTCAGGATTCTCTAGAAGTTTTGCGCCTTCTGGTAATGGAGCTTCTTTTGCTTTGTAAGAAGTTCCTATTTGCATCTCCATAGTATCGATTTCGATAGATCTTGGTAGATTATCTACAGGGCAAAGAATAGTTAGGAATCTTTTTACAATATTGAAGTAACCACCACGCTTGACACCTGTACATGATTCCTTGTTTTTGTAAACTACAGGAACCTGCATTTTTTGCATTTTTTTCTCAAGGAATACAAAATCAGCATGGCGCACTATTTCAGTAATAGGGTTTAACTCAATCGCTTTGGGGAGTACTTTGTATTTTTTCTTGTCAATTTCAAACTCAAAAAGCTGAGAGAGGTATTGAGGCCTCCTGTAATATTTTGTTATTTCTTTTTCTTCAATAGCAACAGACATTGGTTTGTTACCAGCGCCGTAAATTGTTGCAGGAACCATGCCTTGTTTTCTAAGCTCTCTAGAAGCTCCTGTTCCAGTTTGTTTGCGCATTTCTGCTGTTAGAGTTACTGCTTCACTCATTGTATTATTTCTCCAAAATTTTTAGACCACTAAACTTTAGCAAGCCGCAGTATATAGTTATTTTATTAATTATTCAAGCAAAAAAAACTTTTTTATAAAAAAACGTTTGTTGCTAAAATATTAGGTGTATTAAATAATTTATTATGTGCCTTTAAATTCTATCTAATAAAGCTTTTTTTGGCAATGCGGGTTTTGCAAAACTGCCAGTAAGCTCTCTTTTGATGCTTCTGCTATGCTCTGGATTATTATGTTTCTTGAATATCACAACTTCTTCTAATACATTATTGCTGTATGCTCTTTTTAAGTGTGGTTCAGGCTGATTAGGTCCATATAACTCAAGCGGGCCAAATTTGTATTTTTTAAATGGATATAACTCTTCTGGCTTAAACCATTCTCTATTGAACTTTTTTCTGACTGTCTCATCTTGGTACTCTATATTTCCTTGCTTATTAGTATGAACTGTAAATAAATCTATAAAGACATTGCTAGTGATATCTTTATTAGCATCTGTTTTGTATATTTTGTAAACCGGAACGTTTATATCGCCTGACATTTTTATATCGTAGCCATGTTTAATAAACTCATCTTTTAAATTTAGTATATCATCCATTTGCTCAGCAAATACATTCAAGTCAATATCATCATCCCAAGGTATAAGCCCCTCATGACGCACAGCTCCAAGCAGGGTTCCAGAAGAAATAACATATTTTATGTTATGTTTGTCAAAAATTTCAGTTGTATCTTTTACGATCTGATATAAATCCTGTACAATTTTTTCTTCTACAAAGGTATGTTTTATAACTTGGTCGGTTGAAATTAAATCAAGCATTGATAGCATGTAGGAAGTTCTGCGATAAATTGTTCTAATAGTTATAGTGCTATAAATAATAGAGGCAATGAACATCAGAGATAATATAATTTTTCCAATTTTTAAAACATTTCTTTGCATGTAAATTTAGTAACTTTGATTTATAAGATAATTTTAGTTAGCATATCCATGCTTTGCAAATTAGTCAATAATATATTTTAAATGTGGGGTCCAAAAATGTGGTCACAAAAAAATTACAGCTTGTGCGTGAATTGTGATTGCTACAAATTAATATCTCGTATATTATCATTGTATTAGAATAAAATTTTAAGGAAATAACTATGCTAGATATCAAAGCTCCTGAAAGTGTAATTTTGAAACCCAAAATCACTGTTTTTGGTGTTGGGGGTGCAGGTGGTAATGCTGTAAATAACATGATAACAGCGAATTTAGAAGGTGCAAATTTTGTTGTGGCAAACACTGATGCGCAGGCCCTGAAGGATGCAAAAACAAGCAATGCTATTCAGCTTGGCGTTAATTGCACAAAGGGACTTGGCGCTGGTGCTTGCCCAGATGTTGGTAGGCAGGCAGCAGAGGAGAGCGAGGATGATATCAGGTCCTACCTCGAAGGAAGCAATATGGTGTTTATTACAGCTGGAATGGGCGGCGGAACAGGCACAGGCGCCTCTCCTGTTATTGCAAAAATTGCTAAAGAGCTCGGTATTTTGACTGTTGGTGTTGTAACAAAGCCATTCTTGTTTGAAGGTGGCAAAAGAATGAAATTTGCTGAAAGCGGACTTAGTGAGCTACAAAAGCATGTAGATACATTAATTATAATTCCGAATCAGAATTTATTCCGAATTGCTAATGAAAATACTACTTTCCAAGAAGCTTTTGAAATGGCTGATGAGGTTTTGCATGCTGGCGTAAGAGGCGTGACTGATCTTATTACTTCTTCCGGATTAGTGAATCTTGACTTTGCGGATATTGAAACCATTATGAGTGAAAAGGGTAAGGCTATGATGGGTACTGGCGAGGCTAGCGGAGAAGAACGTGCAATTAAAGCGGCAGAATCTGCAATTGCGAACCCATTATTAGATCAAAGTTCAATGTGCGGCGCTTGCGGCGTTCTAATTAATATCACTGGCGGTAAGGATATGACTCTTTACGAGGTTGATAGCGCAGCTAACCGCATACGAGAGGAAGTTGGCGATAGCGATGCAACTATTATTTTTGGTTCTACATTCCATCCAGAGCTTGAAGGTTCTATAAGAGTTGCTGTTGTTGCTACAGGTATAGAGCAAGGGCAATCTACTGATGAATCAGTGCAAGCAAAATCAGAGAAAGAAAATTTCAATCATGAGGGTTCTTATGAAGAAACTTTAGAAATGGAAGATCATGATGATGAAATATATAGTAATCAGGATTTTGCGGAGCAAGATGATTCTTTAGCTGATAATATATCATTAGATAGTCATGAGCCACCTCAATTTAACGAATATAAAGAGCCAGACGGTAATGAGTCGGCCGAAGAATTGCAGCAAAAATTAGATGCTTTGCTTAAGAAAAAGCAATTGGCAGAAATGAATGAGTCGCAGCATGTAATTTCTGCGGAAATTTCTATGGAGAGGCCTCAGCAATCTAATAGCGCAAGTAAGAAGCCTGGATTACTAAAGCGTATGTGGAATTCCTTGAAAGCATCAGAGGAAGAGAATCCTGAGATTGTTAAAAGAAATAATATGAATCAGATTA
>JAHDBQ010000011.1:0-7496 GCA_020630305.1 Alphaproteobacteria bacterium
ATATCTTAAAAACGGTATTTCGATGGTCATTTTCCCTGAGGCAACAAGGGTTAAGCCAAACAGAGATGTTAAGTTCAAGCCAAGCGCAGCCAAGCTGGCGATAGACAATAATGTTGGCATGATGCTAGTTGCCATGAACTCTGGAATGGCGTGGCCAAAAGGATTTTGGTTTGAAAAATCTGGCACTATAAAAGTGTCGGTCATTGAATATATAACGCCGCAGCAAGTGCAAACTTATCAGGATGCCAGGGCACTTACTGACTACACCGAAGAAAAGATAATTACTAAGAAAAATGAGTTACATAAACTCGGGGTATAGGCTAGCCTAACTTTGTAGGTCTGGAAGTTCCGCTTCTTTGAATTCCCCAGGCTTTAAGATACCAAGCTCATATTCACCGAAACTAGTTCTAATTAGCCTATTTACCTTAAAGCCAAAATGTGCAAATATTTTTCTGATTTCTCGGTTTTTGCCCTCGCGCAAAATAACCTCATACCAAGAGTTAGAACCTTTTTGACTCAGAAGCTTAATAGAATCCGGATGGTAATAAACACCATCGACAACTATTTTTTTATCTTTAATATCAAGCGGCCTACCGCCCCCGTAAGCTCTTACTTTATATACACGCTTGATCCTGCTTTTAGGGGATTCCAAATATCTTGCAACATCGCCGTTGTTAGTAAGAAGAAGCAAGCCCTCGCTATTTAAATCTAGCCGCCCAACCGAGATCACTCTTGGCAGCTTATCTTTTAATAATTCAAAGATTGTCTCTCTTCCTTGCGGATCGCTATGAGTTGTGATATAACCGTTTGGTTTATAAAAAACCCACATTCTTGGCGCCTGAATATTCGCTATTTTTTTTCCGTCAACAATGACTTCAGAATCTTCTGATATGTTTAGAGCTGGGCTATCTATTATTTTACCATCAACACTAACCCTGCCTTGTACTATAACGCGCTCAGCTTCTCTTCTTGAGCAGAATCCACTATTTGCAATAAATTTGGCTATGCGCATTGTAAAAATATGTTTATTTTATAAACTCTTTGCCGCCCATATAGCTGCGCAAAGCTTGAGGCACTGTTATGCTACCATCTGCATTTTGATAGTTCTCCATAATGGCAACAATCATTCTACCAACCGCAACACCCGAGCCATTTAGTGTATGCACTAAAGTTGTCTTCTTGTCTTCATTTTTATATCTTGCTTTCATTCTTCTTGCCTGGAAGTCTCCGCAATTAGAAATACTAGCTATCTCGCGATATTTATCCTGACCCGGAAGCCAAACTTCAATATCGTATGTTTTTTGTGCCGCGAAGCCCATATCACCGCTACAAAGCAGCATCACTCTGTATGGCAGCTCTAGCCTCTTTAAAACTTCCTCAGATGAGCTAAGCATCTTCTTATGCTCTGCTTCTGAATCTTCCGGCCTGGTGATAGAGACCAGCTCAACCTTGCCAAACTGATGGTTTCTAATCATACCCCTTGTGTCTCTGCCGGCGCTTCCTGCTTCAGATCTAAAACATTCAGAATATGTTACATATCTGAGTGGTAATTCTTCTTTTTTGAGCATTGTATCCGCAACCATATTCACCAGCGGCACCTCTCCAGTGGGGATCAGTCTATATTTCTCATCACTTGTTAAGTAAGAATCTTCGCTGAATTTAGGCAGCTGACCAACATTATACATCGCAGTTGGCCTAACTAGAACCGGCGCAGAGATCTCCTCGGCTTCTAATTTCTCAGCATGAATATCAATCATGAAGTTAATCAGAGCTCTTTCTAGTCGCGCAAGGTCACCTTTTAGGCTTACAAATCTACTGCCAGAAATTTTTGCAGTTTGTTCAAAATCCATCATGCCAAGATTTTTTCCAAGGTCAAAATGCTCTTTGGCCCAGCTAATTTTCTTCGGCTCTAGATGCGTGCTAACCAGATGATTCATATCCTCATTTTCGCCGACTGGAACTTCCTTATCTAGAATATTAGGAATATTATCCATCATTTTCTGGAACTCATCATTACCCGATAAATTACTAGAAATTTCTGTAAGCTTTTCATTAATATGAGTCACATCTTTTTTTAGATCCTGAAATTCATTTGCAGATTTATTCTTTAGGCTAGCAAGCCTCTTTGTCTTTTCATTTTTAGCTTGCTGAAATTCTTGCATCAAAGTGGTTAGGCTTCTTTTTTCAGCCTCAAGATTTAAAAGCTCAGTTACATTTATTTTAGCGCCGCGCTTTTGCATCGAACGGTTAAATTCATCTTCATTTTCTTGAACCCATTTAATATCAATCATTTGGTAGCTTCTCCTTATTTTCTATCAATTTACAAAGCAATATAGATGTTTCATATAACAAAATTAGAGGTATTGCAAGCACTATCTGGCTAAAAATATCTGGCGGGGTGAAAATAGCAGCAATTATGAAAATAATTACTACTGCAAAACGCCTTTTACTAGCTAGAGAGCTGCTCTTTACTAGGCCCATTATTGAAAATATTATAATAGCAACCGGGAGCTGAAACGACAGGCCAAAAGCTAAAGTTAGCTGCACAACCAGGTCTAGATACTCACTGATTTTAGCCTCGAGCACGAGAGGAAGGCCAATTTCACAGCCCTCAAATTGCAAGAAAAACATCCAGGCACTAGGCATAACAACATAAAACATAAACAGACTGCCTGCGTAAAATAACATTGGGCTCAAAATAAAAATTGATCCAATAATTTTTGCCTCAGAACCTTTCAAGCCAGGTAAAATAAAACGATATAATTGAAACGCGAAAAACGGAAAAGAAAAAATAAACGCAAAAAAGAAGGCAATCTTTATATGCGAGAAAAAAGCCTCGGTAAGGCCCGTATATATTATTTTTCTTGCCTGATCAGTCTGCCCTTGAATTTCTATTAAAGGTGATAAAATTATCTGATATAAAAAATCACTAAAATAAAAGCAACCAGCAAAAGTCAAAGTGAAAAATATAAAAGCTTTAAACAACCTGTTCTTCAGTTCTGTTAAATGCTCGCTAAAACTATATTTACGCACTATGGCAATCTGGGGCTTAATTAATATTTAAATTTATTAAATTCTATAATAATTAATAGCCCCGCAAGAATCAAGCCCTTAATTTCAATTATCTAAGATAAGTTTTAAACAAGTGCATCCAGTTTCTAATCCGCAGAAAAACCCCAGTGACCATCATCTTCAATATTTTCTTGTATACTATCTCCAGATAAATCTTTATCAACTTCCTCTAAACTACTTTCTGTTGAAATTAGTTGTACATATGAAGTTAATTCTGCATCAGTTATGGACTCTTCAGATTTCGACTTGGAGCTTAAATTGTTAGGAATTATTTCTTCAAGAACCTCTTTAGGAATTAAATCTTTTGCCTTTTCTCCAGCCTTGTTTCTTAGAAAAATATTTACAGAGTCAGTTAAAATACCTCTAGAACTATCGCTCGTTTTGTATAACTCTTTTATAATCTCTTCATTGCCAGCACGCGCAGCTATATGCATTGGGGTGTCACCATTATTATTTTGAACATTCACTAAAGCAAGTACATCAATCAACATTTTTACCATTTCTTTGTCGCCCTTCTGAACAGCCCTGTGCAAAATAGTATTTCCGTTTTTATCAGCTATGTCAGATAAACATACTTTTACATCACTTAATATCAACCACCATAAAGCTTCAACACACCCAAGCCTTTCTGCCTCTTCAAATGCAGTTGCTCCATGCTCATATTTATAATCATGCCTAGCGCCTAGCTTTGCTAGTTCAGCAGCCATCTCAAGCTTACCTGTTGACATTGCATAATATAAATAATCATTTGGATCTTGATTATTTTTACTAATTAGATCAATTGCTTTATCCGTCCCCTCAACATGCATCGCTTTACATATTTGGTCCCTGATTGCAGAATCTGATTGTTTTTTTGTAGATTTAGACATAGTTTCCCCCTAACTTTGAATTTTAAATTATAACCATTTTTTGCTAGAAAAACTCCTTCCCAAGAATTTTTCTCATGGCTATTAATTTATACTACTATTCAAAAGGCAGCAAAGTCAAAATGTTTTTTATTAAAATATTTTAAATGAGGAGCTTTGTGCTTTATATACAAATATTATTCAAGCACTGAATCATCTAAGTCACCAGCAACTTCTATAAGATCTTCTTGCTCCTGATCAGAATTACTATCGGCAAAACCATCTTGATTTAAATTATTATCCTCAGCCACTGACTGTAAAACTCTTTTGATCGCACCATCTTTAGCAAGATCTAAAGCCGTTTTGCCGTCGCTATTAATTATATTTGTTTTAGCTTTGTTATTGAGCAGCAGCTGCACTACTATTTTATAATACCCTCGCAATGACGCATAATGCAAGGCTGTGTCTAGATATTCATTCTGTATATTTGGATCAGCGTCATTGAGCAGAAGCTCAATAGCAATATCAGTATGCCCTTTTAGTGCTGCTAGATGAAGAGCGGTATCTTTTGTTTGTATTTTTTGCGCGTTAACATCAATGCCTTCGATGATAAATTCTCTTACAGATGCCAAATCACCTTTTTGCGCTGCAAGACAAAACTCTTCTATTTTTTCTTTACCCATTATTTTTCCCTAACGAAATTTTATAGAATATTACAATAAATTTAGAGCTTTTATACTCACATCAAAATAATTTTTCAAGCTCATTTTGATATAATTCTAAAATTTTATCAATAGCTGGAGTTTTTAAATATTTACTAGCTATGTGCCTCATAGAATACATCGCTTTGCTGCGCCTTGTTTCTGCCTGTTCATTTAGGCATAAAATTAATTCAGGGATAAAATTTGTCATCAGCCCCTTATTGTTTTCTACAAAATTCGAAACTGACTTTAAGATGTTAAAAGCCTCGAATTGCCTGTCTAAACCAATGCTACGATCTGAGATATAAGTAATATTTTCTTTTAAATAAACAAACTTGCTGTATTTAGCAGCATTCAGCGCTAAGGACATATTCTGCGAATAAACTTCACTATCAGCCCCGCCAATATTCTCAAGCATTTTTCTGTCTATCATGCTTCCAGAGCGCCCAATATTTCTTAAATATGCATCTTTGCCAAGCAATATCTCGCCCATTGGTTGCTCAATAATTGCAGTTTTCGCCTCTAATGCTTCATGCTTGTAGGCGCCAGTTACTGACCTGCCGATCGCAACCCCAACTTCGTTAGCAAGGCATGCTTCTAGCAGTAGCTGCGTTGACTCTGGGTGCATAATTTCATCCCCTTCAACGAAATGAATATAATCTCCGTTTGCTAGATTCAGGGCCTTATTTACGCTAATTGCCTCCCCTTGCATCTCCTGTGTGATAATAGTCGAGCGTGGCAGGTCTTTAGCTGCTTCTTTTAAAATTTTCAAAGAATTATCGTCGCTACCATCATCAACAAAAATATATTCTTTGCGAAACTCACCAGTAGTTTTTTGAAGAGCATTAACCAGAGTGCGGATATTATTTTCATGATTCTGAATAAGAACAATATATGTACATTTCAACATTTGAATTATTTATTTTATTTATTCGAAATTTGTGGTTATAATAAACCAAAAACTATGCATCATGCAAGAATATATCAGTTAATTTAAATTAAGCCGGGATTTATGAATATCAGTTGCTACAAAACTCAAGCAGAGGATTTGCCAAAAACTTTTTGTAAAATAGTCGAAAAATGTTACTACACAAACATGCATAGCTGCGTTTTAGTTAGTAATGAAGATCTGATAGATGGCCTGGACCGGGTAGTTTGGACTTATTCTAAAAAACACTTTATACCCCATGCGACGCATAAGGATCCAATGCCACAGCAGCAGCCGGTCTATATAACTAACAAGCCAGAAAATCCAAATAATTCGGAAATATTTATTTTCATAAACCCGGATGCGCAGCAGCTTGCTGAGGCACTTTCAGCTAAAAACTTCATTTCAAACACGGATAGCAAAAAAATTATTATTATTCACGATCAGCTGCAAAAAACAAATAGTAGTGAAATAACTAACATAATGCAAAAAAGTAACTTCAAAGATGCGCCAATTTCCTGCTTTGAAAAAGATCAAAGCGGATCATGGCAGCAGGCATAAATAATTCATTACATTTACGCACTGCTGACTCAGAGCTTAATATTATTCAAGCATCATCATCAATATTTACACCTTGCAAGCTTACATCATTGTGATCTGTTATTTTCTCATTGAATAAATTCTCACCTGAAGGAGCTATAAGCTCCTCAAAATGGCCCTGATTATCAACGCCTGAAGTATCCTGGTCTATTGTTATTATAGTAGAATTATCTATATAATTACTTATGTCTTTGTGTTTTATACAATTGTCAAATATAATGAAATTTTTGCCATTGGTTTTAGCTACTGCTTTATTCACTAGTCTAGTATCTTCCCCATGAATTTTAACTTCAAATTTTAATTGATCCCGATCTAAAGTCTTAATGCCGCTATTCCCATAAAATGACTTAGCAAAGCCTTTTTTGAATGCAGTTGTAAATTTTTCTAACAAAGCGTGGTTAACATTTTCACTTATACAAGCATATATATCACCTTGCATATGAATCAAATTTCCTTTTTTCAGGCTAAACTCAGTTGATTCGTAATTTAATGTGGTGCAATCTTCGGGATTAGATTCTGGCTCCTCTGAGCTAGAATCATCCTGAGAATTGCCTTCTAGCAAATCTTTAATTTCTTTAGAAACTTTACTTTCAAATTTTTTATCTTTTACTTTGCTTAATAAATCATTTAATTTGCTGTAGTCTTGTCCTTTAAGCTTTATGTTTGCATCAGATGAATTTATGATTTTCATAAGTAACTTGTTCGGCGCTTTCTTACATGAATTATTTTTTGCTATCAAACCAAAAGCTAAAGTTTTTAAATCTTTGATTTTAAAATTACTTTTCTTTTTTCCTAATTTGCTTAAAGTTTCAATAAATGAATTAATCTCATTTTTTTTAATGTGTAATATTATTTCCGACGAAATATCATGCCTACTAAGTGCATTTATAATATCTTTTGTGTTGTATAATTCGTATATATCTGAGTTAAAATCTTTTAAAATTGAAAAGATATTTTCTTTTTCACAAAATAAAACTTTATTTAAAACCTCAGTTACTAATGCTTTATTTTTTGCAGTTACATCATTGATTATTTTTGTCGCAATTAGCAAGGTATTTTTATTTGATAAAACCTTGTTCAAAAAAGTTTCAGAACATAGCTTTATATCTTCGAGTTCTACATCAGCAAATAACTTTGCATTATTATTTAAAATAGATATTTGATCTTTATTCAAACCGTTATTTTCTATAAAGTTATGAAATTCTTTAAAGCAAGTGTTTTTACCGTTTATTAATTGATTAAAGAAATTAGGCGCTTTACATATGTAATCTATCACCAAAGTAACTTCTTCAGGATTTAATTCTTCTTTAGTAAAGAAATTACATATATTATTATTTAGACAGTTATTTT
>JAHDBQ010000011.1:7541-10949 GCA_020630305.1 Alphaproteobacteria bacterium
AAACTTTTGCTTCGCCTGCAACACTTACTAATTTTAGGATATTTTCTTTTGATATTTTAGATAAATCGAGCCCTTTTAACTTATCAATATCTGAATTTTTAAAACATGCTATTTTCAAAATATAGTCGTCTCTATGCTTAGTGTCGAGCTCTATAATTTGCAATGTTTTTAAAATATAATCATTATTATAGTTTTCATCTTCGAAATATTTAAATAAATCCTCAGTTATAAACTCTGCGTTATTAATAAAAATTTCAAGTTCTTGCTGCGATGATTTCAATATAATCTCTCTGCAAAGATTATTTTTAAGCGTAAAACTACATTTTTTGTAATTTTCATTTTCAAAAACAAACTGCAATTTTTCTTGATCAAGATTTTCAATGAAATGCCATAAATCATTCTCAGGAATATTTATACTATTTGTATTTAATTTGATATCTAATAAATTAAATATATTAGTAACTACTTCAATTGCATTATCGCTTTCTAAGTTACACTTTATTGTTTTGTTATTACTGGCGGCTTCATTTCTTAGTAAATTCAAGAAGCCTTTAATTTGCTTTTGCCCTGCTTTTTCAATCAGTTTTTTTGCCTTTTCTTTATTAAAATTCTTATAAAAAGCATTATATTTACCAAATAACTTAACGAGTCCAGAATACTCTTTTTTAATAAGAAAACTTGCAACACTCAAATTTTCATCATTAATTTGTTGCTTTGTTTCATTATCTGCACTTGCCTCTTTCAGTAATTTTATCCTTAAATTAATATCAGCTATAATTTCATCGGTTATATTTTCTAAATTGGATAGTGTCTCAAGCATATTCAGGTTCATCATTTCCAAATCATCTGCTAATTCTATATCATTGTGATTCAAGAGCTGCGTTGTAATGCTTTTTGGACAGTTCGCAAGGCAAGCAATAGACAGGGCAGACAAACCAGATTCGTCCTTTATGTTAATATTTATGTTTTTATCCGCAAGCATAGTTTCTACAATATCTGCCTTTTTATGAAGGCATGCATACATTAAAGCTGTAAAGCCTTTATTGTTAAATGCGTTGATATCAATTTTGTCATGTGCCAATAAAAGTTTTATTGTTTTATCATTAATTTCGGATGTATTGTCTCCCAGACTAGGTTGTTCGCATACGATATGCAATAAAGAATCATTATTGTGATATTTGAGATCAAAGTCAATTTTATCCAAAAGATACTCTACAATATCTGATTTATTATAAAGAATAGCAGCCACTATTGGAGAAAAATAATAATCGCTTTCAATATTAAGCTGATTAGGGTCAGCTTTATGCTCTATCAGCAACTTAGCAATCTCTAAATTACCCTTAATACATGCAATATGTAATGCTGACATTCCAGATTTAGAAACAACGTTAGGGTTTACGCCTTTTTTTAATAACTTGCCAATAATAGCTGCGAAGTCTCTTTCATGTGCGTTTTGCATCAAAGTATGAAGAACAGTGCAGCCCATTAATTTATCTTTTGTATCAATATTTAATTTAGCATTATCTAATAATGCATCGATAGCTTGATAATTTAAATCCTCGCAAGCCGCAGACAATGGTAAATAACCATTATCTGTTGTGATATTAGGATTTGCACCATATTTTGAAAGTAGCTTAATTATTTCAACATGATTTTGCTGGGCTGCTTGGTAAATAAGGGGCCTTTTAAAGCCCATTGGTTTCTTGTTAATCACATCATAGCCTGTTTGGCAGTAAAACAAATGATCTAAATTAATCTTGGCTGAGCTCTTTTTTAATAATGTCTCAAGTATTTCTATTTCTTGAATTTCACTCTTTCCCTTAGATGCATTATTCATATATTTAATGCAAGCTTCTCCGAACCGTTTTGTTTCTTTACTAGGATTATCCTTTTTTGATTTGCTCTTTTTTGGTTGTGCTTTTTTATTTCTACCCATATTATTTTTCTCCTAATCTTGTTATCAAAATACCTAAATATTTCAAATATTATAGTAGAAATGAATTTGCCGTCAAGCAAAAGCTTAAGAGGTGTTAAGCTTTTTTTGAAATACAATCGGTTCCTGACCTTATCTAATTCCTAACTTGGTAGCTGTGTACAAGTTAAACAGAGTTCTTAAGGCTTTAAAGTAACTTACTATACTACCCCTTGGAGTCTCAAACTAAAATTCTCTGTAACTGCTTTTTACGGTTTTACTGTGTTTTACCTTTGCGTTAATTCTTTTCTAGCCTTGATCATCCGGATGGTTTAAAACTTACCCTACAAATATTATAGATATATTTTTCACACTTATTTGAGCACTCCCCTGGAATAAATATGATTGGCACGAACCCAGATCTCATGCGCCCTACAATAGTAATTTCCCTTGTAAGGCATATGAGATCTGTAAAAAATCCACCAATAAAGCTACCTATTTGTAGAAGGGGTAATGATCAGAAACAGATTTATGAATCAGCTTCTGTGTGATCACCAACTAAATCAGACTGCTCTTCTTTATTTGCATCCGTTGCATTTTCTGGATTATCAGAAAATATTTTTTTTATACTGTCCCATGCTATTTTTTCGATGCGAGCTTGCATCTTACGCGTCTTTTCCGCGCTTTTCTTTTCCCATTCAGCTTTTTCCTCCGCGCGCATCATCTCATCCAAAACTCTGTCAGCTATTGCATCTTGAGACTCTGCGGCTGTATCATCATCACTTAATTCTTCCTTGCCTTTTGGGCTTTGCAAATCTTCAGAATCAGGAACCGGGCTTTCCAAAACATGGGTAAGGTCTTTATCTATAACTAACTTTTCTATGCGAATTTTTTCATGCTTCACCTCAAAAAAATCTACACCTAAATGCTGTCTGCCGTACAAACATGCTCTAGTAATAATTTTCTTTTCCCCGTCTTTTAAAGAGTTCTTTAGGTATGGAATAATCGTATTATCATCCATCACTTGTTGCTTAGCCAGATCTTCGCTTAAATAAAAATCATGCTCATTTAGCTTCGCTCTTTCAAATGATTCACGCTCTTCTAATAACCCTTCTTTTATTTCTTGAGAGTTCATACCAGGTGCAAGAGTTGAAATAAAATTAGCCATAGAGTTTATCCCCTCTTCACTGGAGGCAATATTATTAATAGTATCACTCATTGATTGCATAAAAGATTTTATAAAAGGCGTATTAAATACATCACCATTTCCATTATTTTTTGACATTGTAAATTTGTGTTTTTAGTTAAAAAATTATGATTACGTAATCATATAACTCTTTATTACAAAGTCAATAATGACTTTAAGTTTTTAGGCAGGTTCATTATTATATATAGTTTCTAGCATTGCTTCATAATCCTCTTTGGATATTATAACAGTATCATTTCTTTTTCCTTTTATATAAATCGGTTCGTGAGTTTCGTTTGTTTTATCTATA
>JAHDBQ010000012.1:0-4635 GCA_020630305.1 Alphaproteobacteria bacterium
GCAGTAAATTTTCGAAATAATATTTTTGTTCTTGATGATATCTCAAAATTCCTTTATTACTAATGTTTATGAGGATCAATTCAAAACAGATTTATGCAAAATTTAAGACCAATATTAGAAATTAATTTAAAAACAATTCAAGAAAATTACTTGGCGCTTCGCAAGGAATGCCCTGGCGCAGAAGTTGGTGCGGCGGTGAAAGCCGATTGCTACGGACTTGGCATGAAAAAGATAGCTCCAGTGCTTAAAAATAGTGGCTGCAAGCATTTTTTTGTTGCGCATCTTGAAGAGGCCATGCGCCTTAGGAATTACATCGGCGAGAGTGTAAATAAAAATGCTGAGATTTATGTTTTAAGTGGCGTATCGAAGGCGGAGTTTGGTATATATGACAGCCATAATCTGCTGCCAGTGCTGAATTCTTTAGAACAAATTGACCTTTGGTATAATTATGCAAAGTCAGTCAGTAGGCAGCTACCATGCGCTGTACATCTTGACACCGGCATGAATCGCCTTGGGCTTTCTGCTGAGGAAATAGATAAATTCTATCACGATGAATATTCGCAGTACCTGAACATCACATGCGTTATGAGCCACCTGCTAGCAGCTGATGAGCCGAGCAATCCGGTGAATGAGAAGCAGCTAGAATTATTTTATAAATATATTCAGAAATTTGGTCTATCTAAAAAAAGCCTGGCTAATTCTAATGGTATTTTCTTGCGCAATGAATATCATTTTGACATTGTGCGTCCTGGCGCTGCTTTATACGGCCTGAATCCTACTGCTCGGGCTAATGACCCTGTCATTAAGGTGCCGTTTAAAGTATCAGCCCCCATTTTGCAGTTAAGAAACGTGCGGCCAGGTGAGTCGGTTGGCTATAACGCCACTTTTGTGAATAAAAATAGTCACGATATCAAAACCGCGACAATTAGTATTGGCTATGCGGACGGCATCAGAAGAATTCTTGGCAATGATGGTATGTGCTATATAAAGGATTATCCAGTGCCAATAATTGGCAGGGTTTCCATGGATTTAATAACGCTCGATGTAACTAATATTCCAGAGAGTGAATTATTCGCAGGTAAGTTAGTTGAGGTGATAGGCAAAAATATGACCCCTGACAAAATGGCCAAAATGCTTTCAACAAATTACTATGAAATCATAACATCTCTTGGAAATCGTTTCAATAGAGTGTATAATAACTAAACTATAAAAAACGAAAATAATAAATTATCATGAAATTTATACGTAATATCGGTAGGAAAACTCTAGAGAGTTTAAGCGCGCTCGGTAAGCTGAGCATCTTTACCAGCAAGGCGGTACTTGGTTTTTTTAAAAGGCCGCTATATTTTAAAATGATTGCTCGGCAATTAGTAAATATCGGCTTTTACTCGCTGCCTGTAGTGGCGATGACCGCCTTTTTCTCTGGTGCTGTACTTGCGCTGCAAAGCTATACGGGTTTTTCACGGTTTTCTGCTGAGAGCACAATTGCAACTGTTGTGGTTCTTTCAATCACCAGGGAGCTTGGGCCGGTTCTGGCAGGGCTTATGGTAGCAGGAAGGGTCGGCGCTGCGATTGCGGCAGAAATCGGCACGATGAGGGTAACAGAGCAAATAGATGCGTTATATACATTATCCACAGAACCAATTAAATATCTAGTTACTCCAAGGGTGATCGCCGCTATTATAACGTTGCCATGTTTAGTGCTAATTGGTGATATAATCGGAGTGATGGGCGGATATTTAGTTAGCGTTTATAAGCTTGGTTTTAACAGTAATAGCTATTTAATTAATACTGTTGAGTATTTAGAGCCTATGGATGTGATCTCTGGCCTTGTCAAGGCTGCTGCATTCGGATTTATTATAGCAGTAATGAGTTGCTATCATGGCTATTATTCTGGCAAGGGAGCTAAGGGAGTTGGGAACGCTACTACTGCAGCAGTTGTGAGCTCTTCGATAATGATTTTAATCAGTAATTATTTAATAACAGAAATTTTGTTTAGCTAATGTCAGAGAAATTAAAATTTAAAATAAGATCATTATGCAAGTCCTTTGGCGCAAACGATGTCTTGCGCGGGATAGATCTTGATGTAATAAAAGATAGTTCTCTTGTTATACTAGGTGGCTCGGGAGCTGGTAAATCTGTTTTGATAAAATCTATGATTGGGCTTGTAAGGCCTGACTCTGGCATGATTGAGTATGATGGCACTGATGCGCTTGGTATGAGTCACAAAGAGCGCCTTAAAATGCTAGAAGATTGCGGCTATTTATTTCAAGGAGGGGCCTTGTTTGACTCCTTAAGCGTTGAAAAAAACATCACTTTCTTTGCAGAAAAAATTTACAAATATACAAAAAAAGAGTTCAAAGATTTGGCAAGAGAGAAGCTGAATTCGGTTGGCCTGTCTGAAAATATTTTAAATTTATATCCATCGGAGCTCTCGGGTGGTATGCAAAAAAGGGTGTCGCTAGCGCGCGCTGTGTGCACAAACCCGAAGGTTATTTTCTTCGACGAACCAACAACTGGCCTTGACCCAATTATGTCTAATGTGATTAATGGGCTAATTATTAAGGTCAGGGACGAGCTAGGTGCAACAACTATTACCATTACCCATGATATGAATAGCGCAAAGCAAATAGCAAAAGAAGTGGCATTCTTATATCAAGGAAAGATTCTTTGGACTGGCGATGTAAGCGAGCTGGATAGCGCAGATAATGATTTGCTGCAAGATTTTATAAATGGGCGAATTGATTCTAATTCTTGATGTTTGAAGGTTAAGTAGATTATGTCAGTTATGATAAAAAAGTATGTATTATAGAATTCAATAAAATTGAATTTAAGTTCCTTTTCGAAAATCTTTTGATCTTGTTGCCAGTCTTTTTCTTCAAGAGGTTGTGTGTCCAATGCTGTTGGGTAATAGTAGAAATAGGAAATACCAAACCCCCAAGATATTCCACCGATTGGCCTTATGGTTTTATTTTTGTAATCAACCTCAACTGCCCATGTATGGGCCTTCCAGTAAGATAGTGGTTTGTCAAGCGCGCTGTAGCTCCATAAAGGTGCATCGTAGAAATCTTTTCCTTTACTGTAAAACGGATAAATATCTGGATGTTTATCAGAATTCGCAGAATCTATAAAATAGGGCCCATGATTTTTACTGTCTGTATATACTATCTGTAGCCAAGCATTCTGCCTAGGGTTTTGAGTTTTTATATGAATCGCAGGGAGGTTTGGGTTGATGCAATTAGCGGGGCTATGAGTCACACCCCGAACTTCAAAGTAATTCTTCATTGACTGGGCTTGAAAATAATACATAGAATAATGCGATTTATATATGCATTGATACACCCTATTCTCAGGACCAGAGAATTCTATCACTTCATTATTAGGGTCTTTAAAGTATGTTATGCCTAGTATTAATAGCGCTAATAAACTAAACGTAAATATAGTAATTTTTCTCACTCTTCTACTTTAAAGTTTTTATTTGTTCTAATGTGCCGCTTGAAATTATTTCAGCATTTTCGGTTATTTTTTCTATATCCCAATCCCACCAGCGAAGAGTAAGCAAAAATTTTATTGTTTCATCATCGAATCTCTTGCGTATTATTTTTGCAGGATTACCTCCTACTATTGTATACGGCTTTACATCTTTTGTAACTAAAGAATTAGTGCCAATAATTGCTCCGTCTCCAACTTTCACACCAGGCATAAAAGTTACGTTATTACCTATCCATACGTCATTTCCTATTACAGTATCACCCTTTGAGGTTACATTCATTGAAACATGTCCCCAACCATTCATCATTTTAAATGGGTAAGTGGATGCACCATCTAGTGAATGAGCAGATCCATTCATAATAAAGCGTACACCTGATGCAATCTGACAAAATTTGCCAATGATAAGTTTATCTTCCATATGGTCAAAAAGATATAATACATTTTTTTCAAAATTATTTACATCTGTCATATCGTGATAATAAGTGTAGTCGCCTATAATAATACGTGGGTTATTAATAATATTTTTTAAAATACTACCTCGCTAGATCCTTTTATAGGATGTTTTTGATTTGGGGCGGGGTACTTTATACCATAACCATCTTTTAACTCTGCTATGCAAGGACTGCAAAGAATTACTGATGTAATAAATAATGTTATAATTGATATTGTTTTTTTCATATTACCTCTCCACTTTGTTTTTATTCAATTTCTATAGTCTTACCTTGATAGATATATTCTCTCATCCACCGATCTATTTCTGATATATTATATATTCTTTTGAATTCTTCAGCAAATCTTTTATTTGTAAAGAATTCTTTATCAGCATCTTCAAGAAGCGAAAGTAAAATATTATCCAGGTTTGATTGCGGGTTTCTTATCTTTACCTCTGATTCTAAAAATAAAGCAAATACAAAGCCGCGCAGATAGGGTAATTCATTTATATTTTTATCTTGCCAAAATTTCTTTTTTATTTCAATATTCGATATATTTTTAACTTTTGAGTTATTATATTCTACAAGCTTTTGCTTAAGCTCTCGCTCATATTCCTCTTTAGTTAAATCGCCAAAACGACGTGCAAGCTTTAAAGAATAGTAATCTATAAAGCCTTTATACCACCAATGATAAAGCCCTTCATCTTTCTTT
>JAHDBQ010000012.1:4645-5272 GCA_020630305.1 Alphaproteobacteria bacterium
CGCATGCATTCGTGGATAAAAGTAATTTTAGTGAGGGTAAAATCATAATGATTGGTCATAAAAACTGAAAAGCCATTATAGTAGATTACGCCAGCCATTCTAGACCAGCAGTTATTTATTTTCTTTTTAAGTAATGTTATCAGATAATTATTAAAATCGTTATATTTCAAGAAATCTCTTTGATGCTGAATGATTCTTGTAAGGCTGCTGAGCATTTGCTGATCTGGGAAATCGAATTTGCCATAAAAGATAACATTCACCTGCTTATTATTTACCATAATTTTATGCGCCCTAAATTTACCTGCTGTTATTATAGATCTCATTAGAGAGTCAAGGTCTGAGGTGAAGCTTATTTTGCCTCCTTTATCAAAGATAGAAAAATACTGAAAATCATCTGGCATATTTATAAAATTTATATCAATATTCAGCTGCTGGTTTGGTTCTATGAAATTTGGGTGAGCAAATAAACCAATACCAAGTCCATGCAGCAAATCTTTTTGCACAATATTAGTAGCTGCATTTTGCGCATTAAGATCATTGGATTCTATTTCATAGCTAACAGAAAAATCTTTGATAGTTTCTTTAGTATTAAATTGTAGATTTCCAAATTCTTTTTTGATAAAAGCT
>JAHDBQ010000012.1:5282-10780 GCA_020630305.1 Alphaproteobacteria bacterium
GAGGGACACTCACAATGAATAACTTTTTTGATAAAAGAATATTTGGAAGTCACAGAGGAGATGTCTATTTTATATTTTGCGCCTCCAAAAGCATTTGGAAGGGAGACATTTACAACCCCTTTGAATTTACCCAAAAACTTTGCGGTAACTTTTATTTTATTATCGGAGATATATTCTATGCTGTAATTAATTCCTGTGCATTCATTAACACGGGGTGAAAAACCATAGAGATATAATGGCGGGAATAAAATTATTACTACAAGAAATATCAGAGTTTGTTTCATTTGTCTTTCGTGGGTCTAATTATCTTGATTCATCTAATGTAGCAGGGGCAGTTATTGTTGGTCCAATATATTTAAACCTTTCAACCTCCTTGCCATTGATATTTTCTGTTTTATTGAATATATCAACTGGTCTTACCCACATTCTATAATCGCCATATAAGGCTTTATAAAGAATTAAAACTTCGAGGCTTTCTGAGTGCCTACAAACGCCAATCACTTCATATTTCATGCCTTTGTAATACTCGTATAAGCCTGGTTTTATCAAATCATCTTCCATAATATAATCCTTATATTAAGTTGCGTTTAGATTCTTTATTTTATACAAGAAAGAAAAGTTCACTGCAATGAAAAAATTCATTTACTATATCAGCTCTTTCGCTGCTTCTATACCAGCCTTGGTTATTTTTTTACCGGAGATCATTCTGGCAAGTTCATATGGTTTTTCTTCGCATTTAAGTGTATTTATATTAACGGATGTGTGTGACTCATGCTGCTGCTTTTCTACTAAAATGTGCTGATCCGCCTTTCCAGCTACTTGCGGTTGGTGAGTGATTACAATAATTTGCACAACTTTGCTTAAAGACTTTAGGCGCTCACCAATAGAGTCTGCAACCGAGCCGCTTATGCCAACATCAATCTCGTCAAAGATAATGGTTTGTTTTGGGGCGTTATCAAATAATGCTACTCGCAAAGAAAGCATGAAACGTGAGAGCTCTCCACCAGATGCAATTTTGTCGATTTGCGATAATTCCATTCCTGGATTGGTTGAAGCTACAAAACGTACCTCGTCAATTCCATTGGCTGAAATGTTATTTTGGTCTGCGTCAACTGTAATTTGAAATTGCGCCTTTTTCATGTCAAGATATTTAAGCTCTTGCATAACTTTTTCGGAAAGATCTTCCGCTGCTTCTTGTCTTTTTTTAGACAAGTTGCTGGCTATTTTTGAGTAGTCAGACTTGGCTATTAGCATTTTTTCTTCAAGCTTTGCACTGTCAGAGATCTGTGATTGTAACCTATCTAGTTTTTCTTTTGATTTTTTCAGGAAATTACCTAGCTCATCTACAGTAGAGTTATGCTTCCTAGCTAGAGAGCGTATTAGATAAAGACGGTCATCAATTTCCTCTAAAGAATGTTCGGGCATTTCTAGTTCTTGTAGGCAGTTCTGCAGAGAGCTTTTTACGGTTTCAACCTTGTCGTATATTTGTTCTAAATCAGTGTCTATTTTTGTAAGGTATTTATTCTCAGAGTCTGCGATAATACGCTGTGAGCGCAGCACGACTTGCCCGATTGAGCTATGTTCTATATCTTGCAGTAAATCTGTAATTATTTTACGCTCTTTATCATAATTCTGGATATTTTTTTTGATATCTACAAGCTCCTCTTCCTCGCCTTTATAGATATTAGCCTCTTCTAATTCAGTGCAAATATGCTCAAGATATTCTATTTCGTTGGCAATTGCTTGCTTATTTTGTTCAAATAATTCTATCTGTTTTGTGCATTCTTGTAGATCGTAATAAAGTTTAGAAGTCTGTTGTTTTAGCGTTCCTAATTTGGCAAACTCGTCTAATATTCTCATATGAGATTTAGAATCCATCAGCAAAGTATGATTATGCTGGCCGTGAAGCTCTAATAAATAATTAAATAAATTTTGCAATAATTTTGCAGTTACTAGCTGATCATTCAAGAAAAACTTTTTGCGCCCTGAGCTTGTTTGAACCCTTTTGATAATAAGGTCATCATCATTTTCTATTTCAATATCAATCTCTGCAAGATGATTTTCAATTTCTGTAGTCTTCGAAAAAACTATGCTAACACTGCATTTTTCTGCAGATGGGCGGACCGGGTCATTACTAAATTTACCACCTAAAGCAAATAAAATCGAGTCTAGCAGAATAGATTTACCAGCGCCAGTTTGGCCAGTAATAACAGAAAAGCCTTCTTTGAATTCTAGATCTAATTTTTTAATTAGAATAAAGTCTTTTATGTGAAGGCTTTGCAACATAATATTTAAATTTTTGGATGTGCTATTTTACTAATCTGCTGCTATATCCAAGCCATTTACTGTTTGGGTATCTTGCAGCCAAGATAGCGTGATATCTAATTGCTTCTTCTTTGATGCCAATCATCATTTGGCTTTCCACGATTCTGTATAAGCTCTCAGCATCATGGCTTGTGTCGCTGTATTTTTTATGCACTTCTTGGAATCTGCTTATGGCAGCAATTGGATTCTTTTTATTTAAGTAATAACGACCAATATCCATTTCTTTCCCAGCTAGGTAATTTTTTACTAATACTAGTTTCTTGCGAGAGTCAGCTGCATATTTACTATTTGGGAATCTCTTGATAACCTCCTGGAAAGAATCAAGAGCGAATCTAGTGTTTGACTGGTCTAGTTCAATATCAGAAATTTGCGCGTAGCTGTTTAAGCCTTTTAAGTAATATGCATAACCAACTTCTTTATGTCTTGGATGTAGCCTGATGAAAATATCAAGAACATCAATTGATTCTTCGTTCTCGCCTGCTTTATAAAGGGAGTAGGCTTGCATCAGCTCCGCTTTCGGAGTTATCTCTTTGCCTGGATGTTGGAAGAATACTTTTTCAAATTCTGCAGATGCTTTTTCAAAACGACTTTCTTTTAAAAGTTCAACACCTTTTGAATATAAAATGTCTGCTGGTATTACGATGTCATTATCAAGTTCCTTTTTGCTACAAGCTGAAATGCTTATTGAAATCAATACAATAAAAGTAATTTTTTGTAAAATCTTTTTTGTGATAGTCATTTTATTTAAAACCATTTTTCAATTTACTTAATGCCAAATTTTCAGGCGATATTTATCATCTGTAGAGAATATTTATTCTTTATTCTCTTCTTCTTTCTTTTTATCTTTATCTTGGTTTTCATCTTCCCTAATAGCAGATTTAAATGATTTTAGCCCTTTCCCTAGTTCAGACATAACTTGAGGCAGCCTTCCAGCTCCAAATAATAGCAATATTATTAGTAAAATCAGCAGCAGCTGAGGAAAACTAAAGCTCATAAAAACTCACCAAATTTGTTTATCTTTAAACATAATCATAAACAAGATATATTCTTTTTTCCAGTATTATATTTATTTTAAATACAAAAAACTCTTGATATAGTAACTCACCATGAAGATTATAGGGTATATTAATCTTTTATTAGTACCGTTGCAGATATAGTAACCGAAACATTACTTTGCCCTGGCGCAGCAACTGGCGGAGCAGATGCTACTTCCGCACTCATGCTTTTATCCATTCTGTAAGACATGTCGTAATTATGCGCTCTGTATCTTCCGCCTGAATTTAAATTAATATTTAACACCTCGATATCCTCTTTGCCGAGTGCTTTTGCAACGCGCTTCGCTTTTTTCATTAATTTATCAAGAGCTTTTTCCATTAGTGAATCTCTGATTTGTTCATGAGTTTCTCTGGATATGCTATATCTTAAATTATTTAAGGCAAAGCCGATTGCTTGCAGGTCTCCAACTAATTTTAGAATGTCTTTGGAGTTCTTGCCTTCAATTGTAAAAGACTGGCTTCCTTTCCATTTTGTTTCTTTTTGGCTATTTCTTCTATGGTAACTTTTATGCACTGAATATCTTTTGGTAGTTACTTTTGCATCATTGATTTTTTTAGCCATTGCCAGGGCTTTTGTCATTTTATCATTAATCAAATTTTGCACCTCAGCTGACTTCTCGCCTTCAGTCTCAAAGCGTATATCTGCAATTAATAAATCCTGCTGAATTTCTTTGGTTTCAGTTGCAGATAGTGTAATTCTTGTACCTTTTTGTTCGTTTTTTTCATTTTCATGAGCCAAAGCTACATTGATATTAAACCAAGGATGCAATAATTGATGCTAATAATTTATGTGATTTCATTTTCTTTCTCCCATTTTAGATTTGTTTGAAATTAAAGCTATTAAGACTATTATAAACAAAAATATATTCAAAAGCAAATTCCATTCGGCCATTGACAGTTTAAAGATAACCAAGGCTGGTTTGTTGCACATACCAAGCCCTTGACTGTAGAGCATGCTACGAAAATCATCTGCGGACATATTGCTGCCAATTTCAACTAATGGCTTACAAAAGCTCGACATTGCAAATATTTGCCTTTCAACCCCGGAATGATATGCAGCTAAAAATATCGCGCCAATTATTGTTATGATGTAAAGAAACCTTGAACTTCTTCCTGATGCCAAGTTGTAAATTGATAGCCCTATAAATATCAGATAAGGAAAGCGCTGATAAATACATAATGGGCAAGCAACAAGTGCCATAATATATTCAACATAATAGGCAAAAGATAAGCCGATTATAGAAATAATTAGGATAAAAGAATCAAAATTCTTGAGTTTAATTGACATAATGAAAAATTAATAATATTGTGTAGCTGAAAACAACATTATATAACTACATTTCAATTATGACAATATCTTTTGATGATTTATCAAGTTCAAAAGCTTGGCCTTTTGTAGAAGCGCAAAGAATTTATGAGCAAATTGGTGGAAAACCCCCAGAAAAAGGCTATGTATTATTCGAAACTGGATATGGGCCATCAGGATTGCCGCACATCGGAACTTTTGCGGAAGTAACAAGAACTACTCTTGTTCGCAATGCTTTTGAGAAAATGTATGATATTCCAACAAAATTGATTTGTTTTTCAGATGATATGGACGGACTTCGTAAAGTGCCTGGTAACTTGCCCAATCAGGAAATGATTGAGCAGAATCTAGGCAAAGCGCTGACTAATATACCAGACCCGTTCGGCGAGAAAGAAAGTTTTGGTCATTATATGAACGACAAGCTAAAAGGCTTCTTGGATAGTTTTGGCTTTGAATATGATTTCTACAGTGCAACTGAATGTTATGCTTCAGGTAAGTTTGACCATATGATGGTAAAAATGCTCGAGAAATATGACCAGATCATGAATCTGATGCTTCCTACATTCCGTGAAGAGCGCAAGAAAACCTATTCTCCATTTATGCCAATATGCCCTGATACGGAAATTGTTCTGCAGGTGCCAATTGAGAAAATAGATGTAGAGAAAAAAGTAATCTATTATAGAAATGATAAAGGCGATTTAGTAGAATCTCCGGTAACTGGTGGTAGATGCAAACTGCAATGGAAGCCGGATTTTGGCATGCGCTGGTCAGCCCTTGATGTAGATTATGAAATGTACGGTAAGGATCATAGA